>CAUJIL010000020.1 GCA_963204845.1 Pseudomonadota bacterium
TGCCGTCGAAAACGCCCCAGCGCCACTTGTCGACCAGCACCGTCCACGCCATTCCCGGCACCTTCTCCAGCGCCTGGCGCAGCAGCAATCCGATGTCGCGCGAGGCGTCGGGCACCTTGTCGGCGTCGAGCAACCCGACACTGACCAGGTACTCCGGTGTCACCGACAACGCGATCATGTCACCGATCGCTTCGTGGAAGCCGTCATTGGCGCTGCCCAGATACAGGAACGGCTGCTTGTTGTACGCACGCTGGTAGAAGTTGTGCCCGAGTTCGTGGTGCACGGTCACGAAGTCCGTCGCGTTGACCAGCGTGCACATCTTGATGCGCAGGTCGTCCTTGTTGTCCACGTCCCACGCCGAGGCGTGGCACACCACCTCGCGATCGCGCGGCCTGGTGATCATCGAACGTTCCCAGAACGTCTGCGGCAGTGGCGCGAAGCCGAGCGAAGTGAAAAACGCCTCACCGGTCTTCACGATCCGGGTGGCATCGTAGTTCTTCGCGACCAGCAGTTCGCTCAGGTCGTAGCCGATGTCGCCGGCGCCGGCAGGCGCGACGATGTCGTAGATCGAATCCCACTCCTGCGCCCACATATTGCCGAGCAGGTCGGCGCGGATCGGGCCCGTGGCCAGCTGCACCGCATCGCCGTACTTCGCGTTCAGCTTGCGCCGGGTGTAGCAGTGCAACTGATCGTAGAGCGGCTTGACCTCGTCCCACAGCCGGTCGTTCAGCCCGGCGAACTGCTGCGGGCTCATGTCGTAGTTCGAGCGCCACATCGAACCGAGGTCGGCGAAACCGAGTTCACGCGCCCCCTCGTTCGCGATCTCGACCAGCCGCTGATAGTCCGCGCGCATCGGCTTGCCGACCGCGTGCCACGAGCCCCACATCTCCTTCAGGAGCTCGGGGTCACGCTCGGTTCCCATCAGCGTCTCGAGCTCCACGCCCGGCGTCGGCGCGCCACGGTAGCTGCCCTTGCCCTTGCCGTACGTGGACTGCAGCCGCGTCGCGATCGTCGCCAGCTCGTCGGCGGCACCTGCACGCTGCGGCGCCGGCAAGACGATCGCCTGCTTCAGGATGTCGAGCTTGCGCCGCGTGTCCGGTGACACGCCGGGCACCGCATCGAAGCGCGCCGCCGCGGCGGCGAACCGCACCTGCAGCTCGGTACCCTCAGCGGCGGCCCGCGCGTTCAGCCAGTCGGTGTCCTCGGTGATGTACGTGGCGTTCACCCACGCCACCTTCGCCTCGTAGACAGAGAAATCCCCGAGTTCCTTCTCGACCTGGACAACGAATGCGTCGGCTGCCGCCGCATCGGGTGCCGCCGCTGCCTGGGCCGCGTCGTCCACGACGACCCCGGCCGCGCCATCGCGCCCATCCTTCGCGCCGCATGCCGCCAGGGTCAACGCAATCGCGACCGCGAGAATCCGTCTCTTCATCGGTAGATCTCCTTGTTGTTTGCACCGGCAAGCGCCAGCTTCAGCCCGGACGGAACGCTAAACGCGGGGCACACCGGCGCACAGTACCCGCGGTGGTTAGCGGTAGCCCTCAACCCGTGCGCTCCGCTTCCCGGAGCTCGGCGAGCGGCCGCGTTCCCACGGACCGCACGGGCCTGCCCTCCTCCGGCGCGCACAGCGGCTCGCAGGGACGCAGCTCCAGCAGGCAGCGCCGCGCGAGCTCCTGGTACTGCAGCACACCGTCGGCCTTCCATTCGAGCTCGACCGCCGTCAGTTCGCGCATGATTCGCCCCGGCACGCCCGCGACCAGCACGCGCGGCGGCACCTGCATGCCCTCCTTCACGAAACTCATCGCCGCGACCAGCGCTTCCTCGCCGATCAACACGTTGTCCATGATCACCGCGCCGATCCCGATCAGCGCACCGCGCCCGACCTCGCAGCCGTGCAACACCGCGCCGTGGCCCACATGCCCGTTCTCGCCGACGCGCGCGGCGCGCCCCGGGTAGCTATGCATCACGCAGTTGTCCTGCAGGTTGGCGCCGGCACCGAGCTCGACGCGTCCGAAGTCGCCGCGCATGCTGGCGCCGGGCCCGACGTAGCAGCGCGCGCCGACGATCGCATCGCCGATAAGCGTGGCGGTGGGATGCACGAAGGCGGTGGGGTCGACCACGGGTGTGTAGCCGGCGTAGGAATAGATCGGCATATTGCATTGTCCTCGTACCAGAGCCAGCAGCGCTCCGGATGAACGCCGGGATCATGGTGTGGCATCAATTCGAGATGGAGCACCTGGCCCAGGCCTTGCGCGCCTGAGAGGTGCGCAAGCATAACGTCAAACGGCTGCATTCCGCGCGCCGTGGGGTGGGTATGCCCGGGCGCCGCGATGCCTCAGCCCGCGAGGTGACAACTCACGACATGGGTGCCGTCCACGGCGCGCGCTTGCGGATACTCCTGGCGGCACGTCTCCGTCGCGAGCGGGCAGCGCGGGTGGAAGTGGCACCCGGCGGGCGGATTGGCCGGCGACGGCAGGTCGCCTTTGACCAGCACGGCATCGGCCCCCGCGCCTGCGTCCGCATTCGCGCGCGGCACCGCGGCCAGCAGCGCGCGGGTGTAGGGATGCTGTGGATTGCCGAGCACCTCGGCCACGCTGCCCTGCTCGACGATACGCCCGAGGTACATCACCGCGACCTCGTGCGCGAGATATTCCACCACCGCGATGTTGTGCGTGATGAACAGGTACGCAACGCCAAGGCGCGCCTGCAGCTCCTGCAGCAGGTTGAGGATCTGGGCCTGCACCGAGACGTCGAGCGCCGAGGTCGGCTCGTCGCAGACGATCAGCCGCGGCGACACCGCCAGCGCGCGCGCTATCGCGATGCGCTGGCGCTGTCCGCCGGAGAATTCGTGCGGATAGCGCTCGGCCAGCTCCGGCCTGAGCCCCACCTGCTCCATGATCTGCACAACCCGCTCACGGCGCTCGGCATCGCTGCCGCTCACGCCGAGCGCGTTCATGCCTTCCTCGATGATCTCGATCACGCGCAAGCGCGGATTCAGCGAGCCGAACGGGTCCTGGAAGATCATCTGCATGCTCGCGCGCGTCGCGCGCAGCGCCGACCCGGACAGGCTGCCGATATCCTTGTCGCCGAGCCGCGCGCTGCCGCCGCTCGGCTCGATCAGGCGCAATATCGCCTTGCCGACCGTGGTCTTGCCGCAACCTGACTCGCCCACCAGCGCCAGCGTCCGGCCTGCGCCGATGTCCAGGCTCACGCCGTCCACCGCCTTCACGTGGCCGACCACCCGCCGGAACACCCCGCTGGTGATCGGAAAGTGCACCTTCATGTCGCGCACGCCGAGCAGGATTTCCTCCGTTGCCCGCGCCGGACTGACCGCAGCGCTCCGCGATGCCGGCTGCACGGCCGCACGCATCGACTCGGCGGGATCGTGCAGGTGACAGCGCACGCGCTGCCCGCCCTCGAGCGCGTGCCATTGCGGTGCCTCGGCACGGCAGCGTTCCCAGGCGCGATCGCAGCGCGGCGCGAAGCGACAACCCGTGAAATGCGCCGTCAGCGGCGGCACGCTGCCCGGGATCGTTGCCAGCACGCCGCGCTCGCGGTGGCCTTCGGGCAGCGCCTCGAACAGCTTGCGCGAATACGGATGGGCTGGCGCGGCAAAAAAGCGCCCGCGCGGCGCCTCCTCGATCAGGTGGCCCGCGTACATCACCCCGACGCGGTCGGCCATTTTCGCCACCACGCCGAGATCGTGCGTGATCAGGATCATCGCCATGCCGCGCGCGCGCTGCAGCGCGGCCATCACGTCGAGCACCTGCGCCTGGATGGTCACGTCGAGCGCCGTCGTCGGCTCGTCCGCGATCAGAAGACGTGGCTCCCCGGCAAGCGCCATCGCGATCATGACGCGCTGCTTCATGCCGCCCGAGAACTGGAACGGATACTCGCGCAGACGCCGTTGCGGATCGGGAATGCCCACCTGGGTCATCAGCGCCACGGCCTCCCCGTCCGCCGCCGCGCCCTTCAGCCCGCGATGCAGCGCGAGCACTTCGCCGATCTGCTGCCCCACCGTCAGCACCGGATTCAGGCTGGTGCCGGGCTCCTGGAAAATCATCGCCATGCCGGCCCCGCGCACCTGGCGCATCTCGGTCTCGGTGAGCGCACACAGGTCGCGTCCGTCCAGCATCACGCTGCCCCCGGCCACGCAGCCGCCGGGCGGCAGCAGGCGCATCAGCGACAACGCGGTCACCGATTTGCCGCAACCGGATTCGCCCAGCAGCGCAAAGGTCTCGCCCGCGTGCACCTCGAAGGACACGCAGTCGAGCGCGCGCACCAACCCGTTCTCGCTGTCGATGTGCGTCGACAGCCCCGATACCGACAGCGTCGCCGCGCTCACGCTGCGCTCTCCCGGGGCACCCGACGGCGTCGCGGCAGCGCCGCGGCGCGCGGGTCGAATGCCTCGCGCACCGCGTCGGCGAACAGGTTGGCCGCGAGCACCAGGGCCACCATGAACACGAATGCGGCGGTGATCGACCACCAGATGACCGGATCCTGCGCGAGCTCCCCGCGCGCGTTGTTGATCATGGTGCCGAAGCTGGTCGTGGTCGGATCCACGCCTACGCCTACATAGGACAGTACCGCCTCGGCGAGCACCAGCCCGGAGAACTCCAGCACCAGCGTGATCAGCACGATGTGGAAGGCGTTCGGCAGGATGTGACGCAGCATGATGCGCACGCCCGACACCCCGAAGCAGCGCGCCGCCTGCACGTAGTCCGTCTCGCGCAGCTTGAGCGTCTCGGCGCGCAGCAGGCGGCACAGGGTGGTCCAGGATATCGCGCCGATGATCACGCACAGCGCCACCAGGCGCGCGTCGGCGCGCGCGGCGGCGGTGTCGAAGACCTCGGCGTGCTGCTCGATCACGAGTTGCATCATCAGCGACGCCGCGGCGATCAGCAGCACATACGGTATCGAGCTGATCACCGTGTAGACGTACTGGATCAGGTCATCCACCCAGCCGCCGAAATAGCCCGCGGCAAGGCCGAGCCCGATGCCGAGCGGCAGCACCACGAAGGTGGCCAGCGTGCCTATCAGCAGCGCGATGCGCATCGCCTTGAACGTCTGGTAGAGCACATCGTTGCCGGTGGCATCGGTACCGAGCACGTGGTAGCCGCCGGACAGCGCGAACAGCGCGCCGCCCGCGCAGAGCACCAGCAGCAGCATCCAGCCGAATGCGCCCCAGGCCACCTCGGTATTGCCGCCCAGTATCGCGCCAAGCGTGCGGCGCACCGGTTCGCGGCGTCCGCGCGCGACGAACACCGCGAGCGCCCCCGCCATGAACGCCCACAGCGCCAGGCCGGCCGCTGCACCACCGAGTCCGCGCCGGGCGATGTCGGCGCCGCGATCGGCCGCGGGATCCGCCAGCTGGGCACCACCGAACTGCAGCCGCGGATAGTCGCGCTGCTGCGTCCCGTCCGGCATCTCGATCATCCGTTTCCGGAACGCGTGGGTGGCGAACGGCGCCGAATAGCTGTCCTCACGCGTCGTGCGCATCCTCGCCAGCGCCACGTCGAGCAGCGAGAGGACCTCCACCGAGTACTGCGCCGGCGCCGCGGACGCTGCCGCCTGGCGCTCCAGCGCGGGCCGGAAGTGAAACGAGTCCAGAATCGCGACCAGCAGGTAGGCGAGCAGCACGACGAGGGCGGCCATCGCCGAACGATTGGCGAACACCGCGCGCCAGGCGCGGCGCAGGTGCTCACGGCGCAGCGCCGCCGCGATCCCGGCGCCGCACGCGAGCAGCAGCAGGGCGAGCAGCGCATCCGACCACAGGACCACGACCTGGAATCCGTTCATTGCAGACGCACCCGCGGGTCGACCAGGGTGTAGCTGAGATCGGTGAGCACCAGTCCCGCTATGTAGAGCACCGAGCCGATGAAGACCATCGCGCGAACGATCGCGAAATCCTGCATCAGGATCGCCTCGATCGTGAAGGTGCCGAGACCGGGAATGCCGAAGAAGGACTCCGTGATCAGGCTGCCGAGGAACAGCGAGGGAATCACCACCACGGTCCCGGTGAGGATCGGGATCATGCCGTTCTTCAGCACGTGGCGGAACAGCACCGCGAGCTCCGACAGGCCCTTGGCTCGCGCCGTGCGCACATAGTCCTTGCCGATCTCCTCGAGGAATATCGCGCGGTACCAGCGCACGTTCGAGCCGAGCCCGGCGAGCACGCCGACGGCCACCGGCAGCGCGAGGAAACGCGCCGCGTCCAGCCCGGTCGCGAAGCCCGAGATGGGCACGAGGTTCCACACGCGCGCGACGAGGTATTGCCCGGCAATGATGTAGAACAGGCTCGATATGGACATCAGCACGACGCAGACGATCACGCCGGTGAAATCGAGCCAGGTCGCGCGCAGGAACGCGAGCAGCAGGGCCAGCGTGATCGCCACGAACAGGCCGACCAGGAACACCGGCAGCGCCAGCGCCAGCGAGGGCCACATGCGCGTGCTCAGCTCGCGGTTGATGTCGCGGCCTGCGTCCGACTTGCCGAAGTCGAACAGGAACATGCGCGCGGATTTCTGCACGAATATCGTCTCGGTGAAGCGCGCGCGGCCGGCGGCCTGCGCGTTCCAGAACAGGGGCTTGTCATAGCCGCGATCGGCCTTCCAGCGCTCGATCGCTTCCGGCGTCACGCGCTTGGCGCCGAGCTGCGCGCGAGCCATGTCGTCGGGACTGCTGATCACGAAGAACAGCGTGAACAGCAGCAGGTTCACGCCGATCAGCGTGGGCACGGCGAGCAGCAGCCGGCGCAGCAGATAGGCGATCACGTGGCGCTCCCCGGCCGCGCGGTCTGCGCCTCGCGCCGGCGGTAATGGCGCAGGGCGAGCAGCGCGATCACGACGATTGCGATCGCTGCCATGGCGAGCGGCCAGAGCGCCGGGCGGTTCCATTCGGCGCGCAGGACATTGCGACGGTCCACGTCGAGCGAATAGTACTTGCGGTAGGAATGGATCACCTTGCCGGGTTTGGTATTGCCGAGCCAGGGCTGCGAGAGCTGGAATGCCTCGTTGTTCCAGCCACCCAGCAGCGGCGCGTCGTGGCGCAGCAGCTCGACCATGCGGTCGATCACGGGCTGGCGGTCGGCATCGAGGTCCATGCCGCGGAACTCCTCGAACAGGGCATCGAATCCGGGATCGTCGTAGTTGGTGACGTTCTCGCCCTGGAAGCGCACCTTGCCGTTCTTGCTGTAGTACTGGAACAGGAAGTTCTCGGGATCGGGGTAATCGGCATTCCACCCCCAGAAGGACATCTGTGCATTGCCCTTGCGGTGCTTTTCCTGGAACCGGTTCCACTCGGTGAGCCGCGGCACGAGTTGCACACCGATGCGTGCCAGCTGCTTGACCAGCAGTTCGAGACGGGCGCGCTGGAAGCTGTCGTAGCCGTCGAAATACAGGATCAGCGGCACGCCGGTCCCGACATCACGGCCATCGGGATAGCCGGCCTCCGCCAGCAGCCGCCTTGCCTCGTCGAGGCTGCGCCGCTTCGCGCGCCCGTTCGCCCAGGTGTACACGTAGGGGTTCATCCCTGCCTCCCCGTCGCGGTAGCCCGCAAGCCCGGGAGGCACCGGCCCCTGCATGGGCAATCCCAGGCCGTTCTTGATGATCGCGAGATACTCCTCGATGTCGATCGCGATCGCGATCGCCTGGCGCAGCTTGCGTGCGCGCTCGCGCGCCTCGGGCGTGGCGCCCCCGTTGCCAAGCACCGGATCGAGCATGTTCACGAGAAAGTACTCGATGGCCGGTTCCACCTCGGTGCGGAGCCGGATCCCGTGGCGCTCCATGGCCGGCGACAGCGACAGCGCACCACCCTGCAACTGCAGCGCGGTGTCGAAGCCCGTGAACGACGCGAAGCGCGTCGAGGCATACATGTCGTAGTAGCCCTGCAGGAACTTGTTCCAGAACGGCGTGGCCTCCTTCTCGTAGGAAAACCTGAACCCGTCGACGAGTGGCAGCTGCTTGCCGCAATCGGCCAACAGCCCCGCCTCGGCGTCGCCCGGCTCGCCTTCGCAGGGGTAGAGGTCGCGGCGGTACTCGGGGTTCCTTGCCAGGCGAATTTCGCGCAACGGGAGGTTGCGCTCCATCATGAAAGGCCCGGTGCCGACCGGCCACATGTCGAGCGTGAGTTCGCGCCGCCCCATGCCGGGCTGGCCATAGAAGCGCTCCGCCTCCCAGGGCACCGGCACGACGAATGTGGTGGCCAGCCAGTTGAGGAATTGCGGGTACTTGCCGCGGATGCGGATGCGCAGCGTGTGCGGGTCCGGCGTTGCCACGCCTTCGAGCGGGAACTGGCGCATGTCGATCCAGCCCTCGGGATCCAGCCGGCCCGCATCGACCTCGGCCTGCAGCCGCGCCGCCAGGTCCTCCAGGCCGACGATCTGGCTGAAGATGGCAAGCCCCGGCGATTCGATGCGCGGACGCACGAGACGCTTGATCTGGTAGGCGAAATCCGCCGCCTCGAGCTCGCGCGTGCCGGTATGCTCGAAATCCCCGATCTGCGAGCGCTCGCCCAGGCTGTCTTCGTCGAGATCGGCATAGAGCGGGCGGCCCTCGGCATCGACCGCGAATGCGGGGTGCGGCTGGTAGCGGATGCCCGGTCTGATCCGGATCTCGTAGACCGTCTCGGCAATCGAGGCGACCGGCGCATCGGCCGGCAGCTCGTTGCCCTGCGCGTCGCGATAGCTCACCTGCGGCATCGCTTCGGCCACGTTCGGTTGCAGCGAGTAGGGGCGCTTCAGGTAGTGGTAGTCGTAGAGCGGCTCGTAGACCGAGTAGACGAACCACGCTTCGTCCTCGACGTAGGATTGCGCGGGATCGAGGTGCTTGGGACGCGAATTGAACGACTCGTAGACCAGTGCCTGCCCACGCTCGGAGGCGGGGTAAGGATCATTCCACGCACCCGCGCGCACCCCGACGGAGGCCAGGCAGAGCGCGGCAAGCAGTGCAGCCGCGGCAAATGTCCTGCGCCAACTGCCGGAGCCCGGGAGCATCATCCGACCCGACTCCGGGCTTCGTGCGGTGCAGTCACGTGCAGGTACCGTGGGCTCGCGTGGCGGATGGTGCGATTGCGTGGCCGAATGGTACTGGCGCGTCCGCGAATATGCCACCGCAGCATGCAGCAACCTTGCAGCACCATAAATTGATCGCCAACGGCCGCCGTTCTATAGTGCCGGCACCTCCTCTGCGGGACTCCCGGATCATGCTCAAGCTGTCTTTCGGGCTCGATTTTGCGGACCTCCACCAGCGCGAAGGCCTGGTACGCCTCGACGCTCGGTTTCTCGACTTCGTCGCCGCCGCGGATCCCGCGCTGCGCGATGCGCTGCTGGCCGCGCGCGCCGACCCCCAGATGCTGGCTGCGAAGGCGGAATCCGAACTGCTGATCGCACTCGCTCCGCACCTCGATGACTTCGTCGCAAGGCTGTTCGGCATCGAGACCGAGGCGTCCGCGCTGGCCGCGGCTCACCACGAGCTCGCGCCGGTGTTCAGCGTGAAGCGGCTGTTCGTGCAGCGCCACGCGCTGCTGAAGGTGAAGCCCCAGGAACTCGAGGGTTTCGACGCGGATACGGCGGAGCGCGAACTGCTCGACGGGCCGTTCAGCGAACTCGAGTACGCACGGCGCGTGAGCATGTGGCAGCAGGATGAAACGGCGAATGCCGTGCAGCTCGCGCTGGCGGCGCGCTATGCAGCGTGGGCGGCGACCACCGAGCCCGGGCGTGCGCGCCACCGCAAGGGCGTGCTGTTCAAAACGCCGGCGAAGCTCGATTACCAGAACCTGGTCCCGATCGCGACCCGCGAGACGCTCGGCTTCACCCGCCACAGCATCGATCATCTGCGCCGGCGCAGCGGCTTCACGCTGACCGATGCCGGCACCGACCTCTGCGGCGCGCTCGACGAGGCGAACTACTGCATCTGGTGCCACAACCAGGGCAAGGACTCCTGCTCGCGCGGACTGCGGGAGAAGGCTCCGAAAGGCGCGGACCCGGCGAGTGCGCCGTTTCGCAAGTCGCCGCTCGGCGTGACACTGGCCGGCTGCCCGCTGGAGGAGAAGATCTCGGAGTTTCACCTCGTCAAGACGCGTGGCGAGTCGATCGCGGCGCTCGCGATGATCGTGATCGACAACCCGATGGTCGCCGGCACGGGACATCGCATCTGCAACGACTGCATGAAGGCCTGCATCTACCAGAAGCAGCAGCCGGTCGACATCCCGCAGGCGGAAACGCGCACCGTGAAGGACGTGCTCGCCCTGCCGTGGGGTTTCGAGATCTATGCTCTGCTCACGCGCTGGAATCCGCTCAACCTGCGCCGCCCGCTGCCGTTGCCCCCCAGCGGCCGCAAGGTGCTGGTGGTCGGGCTCGGGCCGGCCGGGTTCACGCTGGCGCATCACCTGATGAACGACGGGCACACGGTGGTCGGCATCGACGGACTGAAGATCGAGCCGCTGGCACCGGAGCTGTCGGGAGTCGACATGCAGGGCCGGCGCGTGGCGTTCGCTCCGGTGCGCGACGTGAACGAACTGATCGAACCGCTGGATGCACGCGTGATGGCAGGCTTCGGCGGCGTGGCCGAGTACGGCATCACGGTGCGCTGGGACAAGAACTTCCTGAAGCTGCTGCGGCTGCTGGTCGAGCGGCGCGCGAAGTTCGCGATGTTCGGCGGCGTGCGTTTCGGCGGCACGCTGACGCCCGAGGACGCGTGGGCGATGGGTTTCGACCATATCGCACTGTGCGTCGGCGCCGGCGGCCCCACCGTGCTCGATATTCCCAACGGCCTGGCGCGTGGCGTGCGTGCGGCATCGGATTTCCTGATGGCCCTGCAGCTCACCGGCGCGGCCAAGACCGATTCGATTGCGAACATGCAGTTGCGCCTGCCGGTGGTGGTGATCGGCGGCGGTCTCACCGCGATCGATACCGCGACCGAATCGATGGCCTACTCCGCGGTGCAGGTGGAAAAATTCCTCGCGCGCTACGAGGCGCTCGCGGAGGAAGTCGATGAGGACACGATCCGCGCGAGCTGGGACGACTACGAGCGCGAGATCGCCGAGGAATTCCTCGCGCATGCCCGCGCGATCCGCCAGGAACGCCACGCCGCCACGGCTGCCGGGCGCGAACCGCGCGTGATCGAGATGCTGCGCCACTGGGGCGGCGTGACCATCGCCTACCGCCGGCGGCTGACCGACAGCCCGGCCTACACGCTGAACCACGAGGAAATCGAAAAGGCGCTCGAGGAAGGCGTGTGGTTTGCCGAAGGCATGTCGCCGGTGGCGGTGGACGTGGACCATTACGGCGCCGCGCGCGGCATCCGGCTGCGCAGTGCCGCCACCGGCACCGAGCACTGGTTCCCCGCGCGCACCGTGTTCGTCGCCGCCGGCACCCAGCCGAACACCGTGCTCGCCCGCGAACACCCCGCAAGCTACCTGCTCGACGGCAAGTATTTCTGCGCGGTGGACGACAACGGCAACCCGGTGAAGGCCGAGTACGGAGCGGCCAAGCCGACGACGCCGCAGGTGCTGCTGTCACGACGTCCTGACGGGCGCTTCATGAGCTATTTCGGCGACGTTCACCCGTCGTACTTCGGCAACGTCGTGAAAGCGATGGCGTCGGCGAAGCAGGGCTACCCGACGGTCTCGCGCGTACTGTCCCAGCGCGACCCCGCAAGCGCGCTGACGCGCGAGGACTTCTTCAGCGGACTTGCCTCGCAACTGCTCGCCACCGTGCACCGCGTCGAGCGCCTGACGCCTGACATCGTCGAGGTGACGCTGCACGCGCCGCTCGCCGCGCGCAAGTTCCAGCCCGGACAGTTCTACCGGCTGCAGAACTTCGAGACGCTGGCGCCGGTGGTGCGCGGCACGCGACTGCAGATGGAAGGGCTCGCGATGACCGGCGCCTGGGTGGACCCCGAGCGCGGCCTGGTGTCGGTGATCGCGCTCGAGATGGGCGGCTCGAGCAGCCTGTGCGCGATGCTGCAGCCCGGTGAACCGGTGGTGCTGATGGGCCCGACCGGCGCTCCCACGCACATCACCGGCGATGAAACGGTGGTGCTCTGCGGCGGCGGCCTGGGCAACGCGGTGCTGTTCTCGATCGGCGCCGCGATGCGTGCGGCCGGCTCGCGCGTGCTGTATTTCGCCGGCTACAAGAAAGTGCAGGACCGCTACAAGGTGGCCGAGATCGAGAACGCGGCGGATGTGATCGTCTGGTGCTGCGACGAGGCCCCGGGTTTCGCGCCGGGCCGCGCGCAGGACCGCACCTTCATCGGCAACATCGTGCAGGCGATGGACACCTACGCCGAGGGACTGCTCGGCGAGTGCGCGATCCGGCTCGAGGACGCCGACCGCATCATCGCGATCGGCTCCGACCGCATGATGGCGGCTATCGGGCGTGCGCGCCACGAGGTGCTGAAGGAACATCTGAAGCCGCACCATTTCGCGATCGGCTCGATCAACTCGCCGATGCAGTGCATGATGAAGGAGATCTGCGCGCAGTGCCTGCAGCCGCACCGCGACCCGGTGAGCGGCGAAACCAGCTACGTGTTCTCGTGCTTCAACCAGGACCAGCCGCTCGACTGCGTGGACTGGAAGGTGCTGAACGAACGCCAGAAGCAGAACTCGCTGGCCGAGAAACTCACCGCGCGCTTGCTGGAGCGCCGCATCGAGGAACTGCGCAAAAGCCGCCCAATGGTGTAGGTCCGGGCTGTGCCCGGACATGTTCGCGTAGGTCCGGGCTGTGCCCGAACATGAATCGTTCGGCCACAGGCCGAACCTACGGCGGCGAGTTCGTCCGTCGGGGCACGACCGGACCTCGTTCGCGTAGGTCCGGGCTGTGCCCGGACATGAATCGTTCGGCCACAGGCCGAACCTACGCGGACATTCTGTCCGGCCGCAGGCCGAACCTACGCATTCCGCCAGTGGTAGTGGTAATACACTACCGGGATCACGATCAGGGTCAGCAGCGTCGAGACCAACAGACCGAAGATCAGCGACACCGCGAGGCCGCCGAAGATCGGGTCGTCGAGGATGAAGAAGCCGCCCATCATCGCCGCCACCGCCGTCAGCGCGATCGGCCGGGCGCGCACTGCGGCGGCCGAGATCGTTGCCTCATCCAACGTCTTGCCGGCGGCGACTTCCTGCTGGATGAAATCGACCAGCAGGATCGAATTGCGCACAATGATGCCCGCGAGCGCGATCATGCCGATCATCGACGGCGCGCTGAACTGCTGCCCCAGCAGCGCATGCCCGGGCATGATGCCGACCAGCGTGAGCGGGATCGGTGCCATGATGATCAGCGGCACGCCGTAGGAGCGGAACTGCGCGACCACCAGCAGATAGATGAGCACCAACCCCACTGCATACGCGGCGCCCATGTCGCGGAAAGTCTCGAAAGTGACCTGCCACTCACCATCCCATTTCAGACTGGACCCCCAGGTCTCCTGCGGCTGCTGCGTGTAGAACTGGGCGAGGATCGTGCCTGCGACCGGCGTCCCTGACAGGGTCGCCGCGATCGCGCGCATGCCGTACATCGGGCTGTCGGTGGCGCCGGCGACGTCGCCCGTCACGTAGATCACCGGCAGCAGGTTCTTGTGCAGGATCGTCTGCTCGCGCACCGTATCGCGTCCGGTGACGATCTCCGACAGCGGCACCAGGGCGCCGGCCTGCGAGCGCACGCGCAGCGCGAGCAGCGACTCGAACCGCGCCTTCGCGGCATCCGACAGCTCGACGCGCACCGGCACCGGCGCCGCGGCGTTGGCGTCGTGCAGGTACGACATGCTCTCGCCGCCGACCGCGGTGGCGATCGCGCGCGCCACGTCGGACTGCGACACCCCGAGCCGCGCGGCACGCGCCCGGTCGACCGCGACCACGAACTTCGTCTGCACCGCCTCGATCGAATCGTCGACGTCGACCACATCGGGCGTGGCCTCGAATATCGCGCGCACCGCGCGCGCCGCAGCGATGCGGCTCGCCTGATCGGGACCGTAGATTTCCGCGACCAGCGGCGACAGCACCGGCGGGCC
>CAUJIL010000021.1 GCA_963204845.1 Pseudomonadota bacterium
TCTCGACTGGGACTTCTTCACGCACTTCCCGTCGCGCCGCGCCGCGAACGCCGGCATTCTCAGCGCCATCGTCGGCTCCACGCTGGTGATGCTGATCACGGCGCTCACGGCGATCCCGCTCGGCGTCGCGGCCGGGGTCTACCTGGAGGAGTACGCACGGAGGAACTGGCTGACCGAGATCATCGAGATCAACGTGAACAACCTGGCCGGGGTTCCCTCGATCATCTATGGCCTTCTGGCGCTGGGTCTGTTCGTCTACGCGCTCGATTTCGGCCAGAGCATCCTGTCGGCCGGGCTCACACTGGCGCTGCTGATCCTGCCCGTGATCATCGTCGCGACGCGCGAGGCGATCCGCGCCATACCGTCGAACATCCGCGAGGGGGCCCACGCGCTCGGCGCGACGCGCTGGCAGATGGTGCGCGACCACATCATTCCGTATTCGACCGGCGGCATCCTGACCGGCGTGATCATCGGGCTCGCGCGCGCCATCGGCGAGACCGCACCGATCATCACGATCGGCGCGCTGACGTTCATCGCGTTCCTGCCCGATCCACCGCTCAGCGCCGAATTCCCGTTCGTCTCCTTCGAGTGGCTGAAGTCGCCGTTCACGGTGATGCCGATCCAGATGTTCAACTGGATGTCGCGCCCGCAGGCGGCGTTCCAGGTGAATGCGGCCGCGGCGGGCGTGGTGCTGGTCGTGATGACCCTGGTGATGAACGGTGCGGCAATCTGGCTGCGGATGCGCTACCGCAAGAGGATCAAGTGGTGATGCGGATGATCGACGCGAACACGACGGGCACGCCGGCCGTCACGAGCGGGGCCGTGTCGGCGCCGGCGCTGAAGGCCGAGGCGCGCGCGCTCGATTTCTTCTACGGCGAGGTGCAGGCGCTGAGAAAAGTCGACCTGCCGGTCTGGCAGAACCGTGTGACGGCGCTGATCGGGCCGTCGGGCTGCGGCAAATCGACGTTCCTGCGCTGTTTCAACCGCATGCACGACATCGGCGAGGGACGCAACCGCTACCACGGCGAGATCGTGTTCCACCCGGACGGCGTCGACATCCTGCACCGCTCGGTCGACCCGATCGAGGTGCGCATGCGCATCGGCATGGTGTTCCAGAAACCGAACCCGTTCCCGAAATCGATCTTCGAGAACGTCGCCTACGGGCTGCGCGTGCGCGGCGAGCGCAGCCGCAGCGCGATCGCCGACCGCGTCGAAGCGGCGCTGCGCGACGCCTCGCTGTGGGACGAGGTGGGCGACCGCCTGAACGACATGGCGTTCAACCTCTCGGGCGGACAGCAGCAGCGTCTGTGCATCGCGCGCGCGCTGGCGACCTCGCCCGAACTGCTGCTGTTCGACGAGCCGACCTCGGCGCTGGACCCGAACGCGACGGCGAACATCGAGGATCTGATCAACCGCCTGAAGGACAAGGTCTCGATACTGATCGTCACGCACAACCTGCAGCAGGCCGCGCGGGTGTCGGACTATACGGCGTTCATGTACCTCGGTGAGCTGGTCGAGTTCGGCGACACCAACGTGGTGTTCACCAATCCGAAGAAGAAGCAGACCGAAGACTACATCACCGGCCGTTTCGGCTGAGCGCGGAGGACACATGGCCCTCGAGAGGGAAGACCTCGGACACCACCTGGTGCAGCAGTACAACGAGGATCTGGAGAAGCTGCACAGCGGCGTGCTCGACATGGGACGGCTGGTGCTGGCGCAATTCGACGACGTGATCGGCGCGCTGGAGCGCGGCGATGCCGACGTCGCGACGCGCGTGCTGCGGCGCGACGTCGAGGTCAACACGATGGAGGTCCAGCTCGATCGCGAGAGCCAGCGCATCCTCGCGCGCCGGCAGCCGGCCGCGGGCGATCTGCGGCTGATCTTCGCGGTCATCAAGACCGTTACCGATCTCGAGCGGATCGGGGATCAGGCAGGGCACGTGGCGCGCGCCGTGATCGAGATTGACCCGGTCACGCTGGGACACCCCCAGGGCTCGCTGCTGCACCTGGCGGGGCTGGTGCGCGGGATGCTGGTGGCGGCCACCGAGGCCTTCGCGCGGCTCGATGCCACGCTGGCGCTCGAGGCGGTGCGGCAGGACCGTACGGTGAATCTGGAATACCAGGCCGGGATCCGCCAGTTGCTGACCTTCATCATGGAAGACCCGCGCACAACGTCCTCGGTGCTGCAGCTTGCGTGGACGGCGCGGGCGCTGGAGCGGATCGGGGACCACGCCAAGAACATCGCCGAATATGTCATCTATATGGTGCACGGCGAAGACGTCCGTTACACCAGCACCGACGAGCGCCAGCGCGTCGCGGTCGATCCGGCGGGCCCGTAACCACCGGCGGTGACCATGCGGGTTGTGCACAGTTTCTGTGGATAAAACGGTGCACAAGATGTCGGTCGGCTGCTGCACACCGCACAGCAGGCGGGTTTCGCGCTGTTGGTCAAATTGTAACCTAACGGTTTTTCCTATAAATAACAAAATGATAGCGCTCTAATGTGATGCGAGCTTGAATGATTGAACTGCAATTGCTTGTGTCTCCGCGTGGGTGTTCGTAGTGTTGATAAAATGGCCCTGACAAGGCAGGCGCGGGAGCGGCCTCACAGCGCTCCAGGCAGCGCGGGCAGGGCGCCGCGGCGTCGTGCGCGGCCCGAAATTTTCTTTTGACTTCGAGATGCGGATCTGTAGAATGCGCGTCTCGCCCAAGGGGGTGGTTAGCTCAGCTGGTAGAGCACCTGCCTTACAAGCAGGGGGTCAGCGGTTCGATCCCGTTACCACCCACCATCGCGGCGAGCGAGTTCAGGGAGCGGTAGTTCAGTCGGTTAGAATACCGGCCTGTCACGCCGGGGGTCGCGGGTTCGAGTCCCGTCCGCTCCGCCATCCTCACGCCGAAGCCGCTGGAAACAGCGGCTTTTTCGTTTCCGGCGTTCGGGTTTCATGCGTTCGGGCGATGCCAACGAACGTCCCCGCGCACTACACTGCGTACCCGGCTGCCGATCGCTGCGGCGATCGGCACAGCAAACTGGTGACTGGCAGACGGGACCGGGCATGAGCGAAGGCACGCATTCGTTACGACGCGACGATCTACTGGCCGAGGCGCGCCGCCGCGCCGGTCTCGCGGACTTCGGCGACCCGTGGTTCCTCGAGCCGCTGGGCGTGATGCTCGAGGCGCTGGACCGCGAGGCGCAGCTCAGCGAGGCCGGCGTGGCCGCCCACCGCGAGCGCATCGTCACCGGACTGGTCAACCGGCTGCGCGCCATCGATGCGCTGCACCGGCATCCGGAGATCGCCGACGAGGCGGTCGACGTGGCCGCGATCATCGTCGGCCTGCCGCGAACCGGCAGCACACTGTTCCACCGGCTGCTGACCACCGCGCCGGGGCTGACCGCGGTGCGTTTCTGGGAAGCGCAGAACTACGCGCCGTTCCCGGACGAGGTGCGCGGGAGCCCCGACGCGCGCCGGCAGTGGGCCGCGGACCTGATCGCCGCGATGCTGAGCGTGACGCCGGATCTGCTGTCGATCCATCCGTACCAGGTCGACGGCGCCGACGAGGAGATCATGATCCTCGACCAGTTCTTCGTCGGCACGCAGCCCGAGGCCTACGCATACATCCCGACCTATTCCGCGTGGCTGGACCGCGCCGACCTGACTCCGGCCTACCGCGATCTGCGCACCGTGCTCGGCTTCCTGCAGTGGCAGGACAGCGCGCGCCGTGGCCGGCGCTGGGTGCTGAAAACGCCAGGGCACCTCGCCGCGCTCGATGCCGCGATGGCGGTGTTTCCGGCGGCGCGCTTCGTGATGACCCACCGCGATCCCGTCGACACCGTGCCTTCCTACTGCAGCATGGTGGCCGCGCTGCACGGCGCGGGCACCGATCGGCTGGACCGCATAACGGTGGGGCGTTTCACGGCCCGGCGCTGGGCCGCGCTGCTCGAGCGTTTCACGCGTGTGCGCGAGGCCTGCGGCGACGCGCGCTTCATCGATGTGGCGTACCGCGACGTGCAGCGCGCGCCGCTGGCCGAATGGCGGCGGGTGCTGGCGGCGCTCGGCGAGCCGGTCGATGCGGCGTCCGAGGCGATCGCGGCCGAGTGGCTGCGTCACAACGGGCGCGAGCAGCGCGCCCCGCACCGGTACACGCTGGAGGAGTTCGGCCTGGACCGCGCGGGGCTGGCGGAGCTGTTTGCCGCGTACCGCACGCGGTTCATCACCACCGCCCGATGAGCCGCGCCGACGCGGACCCACCAAACGCCGCGTCCCCACCGGATCCCCGGCGCCTGCTAACATGAACGGCGATTCCGCCGCCGTGCATGGCGTGCCGCGGAGCGCAGCAGGGGAACGCGCATGACGATCCATCAGAAATCCGCGACGCAGACGCAGGAGGCCGTGGTCTTCTTCGTCGACGGGCAGGTCGGGCGCGAGATGCTCTACGCCGAGTTCGAGGCCCTGCTCGACTGCGTGGTGCCGATCCGGGCCTTCGCGGGCACCACGCTCGAGGCGGCCTATGTACGGCTCGATGCGCGCCTGGCACCGCAGGCCGTGGTGCTGTTCCTGATTCCCTTCGATGCCGACGGCTTCCCCGAGCTGCGCTGGGACGTGCCGTTGCGCATGCTCGCGGAGCGCGCCGCACCGCTGGGTCCGGACCTGGGCGCGGGACCGCTGCGGCTGGCCACGCGCAGCCAGTGCCCGATCGCCGAGCAGGCGGTGAAACTGTGGGACATCCGCTTCGGGGCCGCGGGCAACACGCTGGACCTGCTGCGCCAGCGCCTCGGCATGAACCGGCTCGGGCTGGACGTGCCCGATGCGGTACCGCCGCCGGCACCACCGGCGGCTGCGCCGGCAGCGGTGAACGTCGCTCCGGCTCCCGCGGCAGCGGGTGCGACGGGCGGTTCCGATGCCCTGCTGGCACTGCTGCAGCAGAACGGCCAGCAACTCGAGGCGGTGCGCGAACAGGCGCGGCGCGAGGCGCAGGGGTTGCAGCGCGAACTCGCCGCGCTGCAGGAGCAGGCGCGTGTGCTGGCGGCCGAGAAGCAGTCGCTGGAGGACCGGCTCGCGGCCGGGCAGCGCCGGTTCGAGCAGGAGCAGGCCGCGTTGCGCGACGAGTTGCAGCAGCAGACCGAGCAGGCGCGCGCGGTGATCGCGGATGCGCGGCGCACGCTGGAGAGCGAACGCGACGCGGCGCTCGCCGCGCGCGATGCGCGCATGCGCGAGGAACTGGCGCGGATCGAGCAGGAGCGTGCACTGCAGGAAGAGCAGTTGCTGAGCCTGCGCGGGGAGCTGACCGAGCTGCGCCGCGACAAGCTGCGCCTGATGGGCGAGGGGGCCGACAAGTTCTTCGCCTCGCTGAAGGAAAAGGGCGTCAAGTTCGTCGCGTTCCAGCCTGGCGCCGGCCACATCACCATCCCGATGGAGGAGCTGCAGCGCTATCTGGGCGACACCGAGGTCTACGTCGCCGAAAAATGCGGCGTGTCGCAGGAGCATTACCGGCGCTGGCTCGCGCATTACCACCAGCCCGTGTGCCAGGGTGCGGCCGGCAGCGGTGGGCTCTGCGCCAAGCCGCTGCAGAAGATGCTGAAGCCGGCCGAGTTCGTGTCCGGATTGCACGATCGCTGCGACATCCACAAGCAGTTCGCGTCCCGATGAGCCAGTTCCGTCGGGTCGGCTTGATGGGGCGCGTCGGCAATCCCGAGGTGCGCGAGACGCTGGTCCACCTGCGCGATTTCCTGCGTTCGCGCGGGCGCGAGGTGGTGGTCGAGACCGAGGTCGCCGCGCAGCTGGACTCCCCACCGGACGAGGTGCTGCCGTGCGAGGAGATCGGTCGGCACACGGAGCTGGTGATCGTGGTCGGGGGCGATGGCAGCCTGCTCGGCGCGGCGCGCGTGCTGGCGGCGCAGAGCGCGCCGGTGCTTGGTGTGAATCGTGGCCGCCTCGGATTCCTCACCGATATTTCCCCGCAGCATCTGGAGGCGCAAATCGCCGAGGTGCTGGCCGGTCGTTACCTGATCGAGTCGCGCTTCCTGCTCGACGTGCTGGTCACGCGGGGGCACGAGGTGCTCGCGCGTGGCGACGCGCTGAACGACGTGGTGCTCAATTCCGGTGTCTCGGCGCGGATGATCGAGTTCGAGCTCTACATCGAGGAGCAGTTCGTCTACACGCAGCGCTCGGACGGGTTGATCATCTCCACCCCCACCGGCAGCACCGCGTACTCGCTCTCGGGTGGTGGTCCGATCATGCATCCCGGTCTCGACGCGATGGTGCTGGTGCCGATGTTCCCGCACACGCTGGGCAGCCGGCCGCTGGTGATCCACGGCAGCAGCAGCGTGCGCATCGTGATCAACGAATACAACGACCTGCATCCGGCGATCAGCTGCGACGGCCAGCTGAATTTCTCGGCCAGTCCGGGCGATATGGTGCACGTGCACAAGAAGCCCGAGCATCTGCGGCTGCTGCACCCGCTCGATCACAACTTCTACGCGATCTGCCGGGCCAAGCTCGGCTGGGGCAGCCGTCCCGATGGCGACTGAAGCGCGGCGCGTGGCGCCGCCGCGGGCGCGGCGATGAGCGCCTACCGCGCGATCGAGACGCGCATCGGCGCCGAGCTGGCCGGGTTCAGCCGCTACCTGTGGCAGCGGCGCATCGTGCATCGCGTGTTCGACACGCCCGACGGCAGGCAGGTGCTGGTGGTGGCGCGCGAGGAGGACGTCGCGGAGGTGCGCTCGGCCTTCGAACGCTGGGAGCGCGGCGAACTGTCGCTTGCCGCTCCGGTCGGCACGCCGGCGCCGCTCGGGCGCGTTGCCGCGGCGGCGGCCGAGGGACTGCGGCGGCAGCCGCTGACGCTGCTGGCGATCGCGCTCAGTGTGGCCGGCGCGTTGCTGGTGTTCTTCGACGACGAGTTGCGCGTGCTGCGCTGGTTGGCTTTCACCGCGTTCCAGCGCGGCGCCGGCGGCGGTTTCGTGTTCGAGAGCGTGGCGGCCACGTACGCGCGTGGCGAGTACTGGCGCCTGCTGACGCCGGTGTTCCTGCATTTCGGCCTGCTGCACCTGGCGTTCAACATGCTGTGGCTGTGGGAACTCGGGCGGCGCATCGAGCGCGCTCGCGGTCCGGTGACGCTGTTCGCATTGCTGGTGCTGACCGGCGCCGGTGGCAACATCGCCCAGTACCTCCACGACGGCACGGTGATGTTCGGCGGCATGTCGGGCGTGATCTACGGGCTGCTGGGTTACGCGTGGGCATGGACGCGGCGCGTCGCGCAACCGGGTTTCACGCTGCCGCCCGGGGTGATGGCGGCGATGCTGGTGTGGCTGGTGGTGTGCATGAGCGGGCTGGTCGAGGCGATCGGATTCGGCGCCATCGCCAACGGCGCGCACGTCGGCGGACTGGTGATCGGCGTGCTGCTGGGAGCGGGCGCCGCTTTGCTATACTCGCGCCCCCCCGCAACGGGAGCCGATGGGAGCTAGCGCGATGGATTTCGAGACGATGCTGCAGATGATCACGCCGGAAGTCCACAGCAGCCTGCGGCGCGCGATCGAGATCGGCAAGTGGGCCGACGGCGCGCCGCTCACGCTCGAGCAGCGCGAGCTGTGCCTGCAGGCGATGATCGCCTGGGAAGCCCGCCACCTCGGCAGCGAGCAGCGTACCGGCTTCATCGACTGCGGCAGCAAGACGCGCGGGGAGGTCTGCGCCACGCCGGCCGAGGAAGAGCCGGACCTGATCCGCATCGTGCGCGCCAGCGGCCTCGGCGGCTGACGGAGGGATTGCCGATGGAAGATGCCACGCCGCGCGCGGTGCTGCTGCACGACTACCACGTTCCGCCGTTCCTGGTCACCCGGGTGGACCTCGAGTTCGATCTGGGCGAGGACCTCACGCGGGTGCGCAGCCGGCTGGTGATCGAGCGCAACAGCGCCCACCCTGCCGCACCACGCACGCTGCGCCTCGACGGTCAGGCACTGGCGCTGCGTGCGATCGCGCTCGACGGTGTCGCGCTGGCGCCGGAGCGCTACCGTCTCGATGCCGCCGGACTCGAGATCGACGACGTGCCCGAGCGCTGCGAGCTCGAGACGGTGGTCGAACTGCGTCCGCAGGACAACACGGCGCTCGAGGGCCTGTACCGGTCGCGCGGCATGTACTGCACGCAGTGCGAGGCCGAGGGTTTCCGCCGCATCACCTTCTTTCCCGACCGCCCGGACGTGCTCGCGCGTTACAGCACCACGATCGTGGCGGACCGCGCGCGATTCCCGGTGCTGCTCGGCAACGGCAACCGGGTCGCCTCCGGCGACCTCGACGGCGGCCGCCACTGGGTGCGCTGGGAGGATCCGTTCCCGAAGCCGTGCTATTTGTTCGCGCTGGTGGCCGGCGACCTGGCGCACGTCGAGGACCGCTTCGTCACCTGCTCGGGCCGCGAGGTCACGCTGCGCATCTACGTCGAGGAGAAGGACCTGGACAAGTGCGCGTTCGCGATGGGCGCGCTGCAGCAGGCGATGCGCTGGGACGAGCGCGAGTACGGGCGCGAGTACGACCTCGACGTGTTCATGATCGTCGCCGTCGACGATTTCAACATGGGCGCGATGGAGAACAAGGGACTCAACATCTTCAACACGCAGGCCGTGCTCGCGAAGCCGGCGATCACCACCGATGCGGCGTTCCAGCGCATCGCGGCGATCGTCGCGCACGAGTACTTCCACAACTGGTCGGGCAACCGCGTGACCTGCCGCGACTGGTTCCAGCTCAGCCTGAAGGAAGGCTTCACGGTGTTCCGCGACGCCGAGTTCTCCGCCGACACGGGCTCGCGCGCGGTGCGCCGGATCGAGAACGTGAACCTGCTGCGCAGCAGCCAGTTCCCCGAGGACGCGGGCCCGATGGCGCATCCGGTGCGTCCCGACTCATACATCGAGATCAACAACTTCTACACGCTGACGGTCTACGAGAAGGGCGCCGAGGTGGTGCGGATGATCCGCGAACTGATCGGCGCACCGGCGTTTCGCCGCGGCTGCGATCTGTACTTCGCGCGCCACGACGGACAGGCCGTCACCGTCGAGGATTTCGTGCGCGCCATGGAGGACGCCTCCGGACGAGACCTCGCGCAGTTCTTCCGCTGGTACACGCAGGCCGGCACGCCGTTGCTCGAGGTGAGCGACACCTACGATGCGGCGAGCGGGCACTATCGACTGCGTTTCGTGCAGAGTTGCGCACCGACGCCGGGCCAGCCGCTCAAGGAACCGTTCCATATTCCGGTGCGCCTGGCGCTGCTCGCAAGCGACGGCGAGATCCCGCTGCGCCTGGCCGGCGAGGCCGCGGCGGCCGGGACCGAGCGGGTGCTGGAACTCACCGAAACCGAGCACGAGTTCGAATTCCACGACGTGGCCGAGCGGCCGTTGCCCAGCCTGCTGCGCGGCTTTTCGGCACCGGTCAGGCTGCGCTACGACTACGATCTCGACGACCTCGCCACGCTGATGCGTCGCGACGGCGACGGGGTGGCGCGCTGGGATGCCGGCCAGACGCTGGCGGTGCGCGTGCTCGGGCAGCGCATCGAGGCGCTCGCGGCCGGCAGGAGCCCCGGCGCGCCCGATGAACGGCTGCTCGCCGGCTTCCGCGCGTTGCTGGCCGACACCGGCGGCGACCGCGCGCTGATCGCGCAGATGCTTACGCTGCCCACCGAGGCGTACCTCGCGGAACTCGGCGACGCGATCGATCCGCAGGTGATCCACGCGGCGCGCAGCGGCTTGCGCCGCGCGATCGCGGCGGCGTTGCGCGATGCGCTGCTGCGTTGCCATCTCGCCAATGTGGGCGGCTCGACCTACCGCGTCGAGGCCGACGACGTCGCGCGGCGCAGTCTGAAGAACGCCTGCCTGTCCTACCTGCTGCTGCTCGCCGACGAGGAGGCGCGCGATCTGGCCTGCCAGCAGTACTATGCGCAGCAGAACATGAGCGACGTGCTCGCCGCGCTCAACGCGATGCTGCAGGCCAGCGACGCCACCGGGCGCGCGATGGCCGCCGGGATGCTGCTCGATTTCCACGCCCGCTGGCGTGACGAACCGCTGGCGATGAACCTGTGGTTCCAGGCGCAGGCGCTGCGTCCGGGCATGGACACGTTGGACGACGTGCGACGGCTGCGAGCGAGCGCGGAGTTCGACGTCCGCAACCCGAACAAGGTGCGCGCGCTGATCGGCAGCTTCGCGAACGCGAATCCGGGCGCGTTCCATCTGCCCGACCACGCGGGCTACCGTTTCCTCGGCGAACAGGTCGCCGCCATCGATGCGCTGAATCCGCTGGTTGCGGCACGCCTGCTGGTGCCGCTGACACGCTGGCGGCGCTTCGCGGCACCGTACCGCGACGGCATGCGCGCCGAGCTCGAGCAACTGCTGGAGCACCGCGGGCTGTCGCGGGACTGTTTCGAGGTGGTGTCGAAGAGCCTGCTCCAGGCGGGGTAGGCCCTGCTGCGGAATCGATCAGTTCCGCTTCGTGGTCGCCGCTGATGGCGTGCTGATCTCCGGGGAGGCGAGTACCACCCGGGCCGTCACGATCAGGTCGTTCATCACCGTATCCGGCTGCACGCGTCCGCAGGTCACGCCGACGAGCAACGACGCAAACACGTGGCCGAGGATCATGCACAGCCGCGCGGCATCGATTTCCGGATGCGAAGCCAGGACCGCCTGCAGATAATCCGCGGTCGCCAGCGCCAGCCGGCCCTGCAGTTGAACCACGGCCGGCTCCGTCGAGGACAACGCCTGGAAGATCGCGCGGAAGAGCTTCTGTTCGCGCAATACCCCATCGAGAACCCGGCGAAACGTCTCCACGATCCGATCGAGCGTCGATGTTCCGGCGGGCGGATCACGTCGGAGTTCGGCGCTGCACTCATCCACCCAGTTCACCAGGACCTGGCCGAGCAGGTGGTCCTTCGAACCGAAGTAGCTGTAGACGGTGCCACGCGCGACACGCGCGCGCACGCAGACGGCATCGATGCTGACTGCCTCGTAACCGCCTTCGTTGGCTAGCGACCGTGCGGCCTGGATGACCTGTTGCCGGCGCTGTTCCTGCGTTGACGACAGCCGGCGCGCGATGAAAACCGTATTCGGCCCGTCGGCGCGCACGGAATGGACGTCGGGCATAGCGGGGAGGTCGCGGTGTTTTCTCATCTATCGGTCGAGGGTACGTGATCGCTTCGTCACCGGCAAGGAAGTCGGTGGCGCAGGGCCGCCGGGTGTTCAATCGCCCGCGGCGCCCGCGCCGTTGACATAATAGACTCAGAGTCTATAACGTGGTTCATGCGCCACGCGGTGCGCGAGTTCCCGCTGTCACCGCGTTTCGTGGAGGGCGGTTCGATGTCGAGTGTGCTGAGCCAGGCGATCGTCGAGCTGGAGCCGCAACGCGTGGCCACGCTCGTCGGGGAACGATTGGAAGCGGGTCACGATCCGTTGCAGGTGCTGGCGGAATGCCGCCAGGGCATGGCCATCGTCGGCGAGCGCTTCCAGTCGGGAGAATACTTTCTTTCCGAGCTGTTGCTGTCGGCCGAGATCTTCAAGGATGCGGTGAGGATCCTCGAGCCGTATCTGGCGAAATCCGGTCCCCCCGAGCCGGCGGGTGCGGTGGTGCTCGCGACGCTGAAAGGGGATATCCACGATCTGGGCAAGAACATCCTGGCCACGCTGCTGCGTGCGCATGGATTCGTGGTGCACGATCTCGGGGTGAACGTTCCGCCGGCGGTGGTCGTCGACAAGGTGCGCGAGACCCGACCGGACCTGGTGGGTTTTTCGGCGCTGATCACCACGGCGTTCGAAAGCATGCGCGAGGCCGCGGGTCTGCTCGAGCAAGCGGGTCTGCGCGACGGCGTCAAACTCATGGTAGGTGGTGGTGTGACCACGCCCGCAGTGAAGCAGTTCGTGGGTGCCGATTTCCAGAGCACCGATGCCTCCGCGGGCGTGGCCTATTGCCTGAGCGTGGTCGGGGGGCAAGCGAGTCATGCGTGCTGAATCGATGACGTGCGACGAACGGTTCACCACGGCGGTCCGACTCGGAAAGCCCGACCGCGTGCCCGTCGTTCCGACGCTGCAGGCAGAGGGGGCCGCGGGGTATACCGGTCTGTCGATGGCCGCCGTGGCCGGCGACAACCAGATGGTCGTCAAGACGATGTTCGAGGTCTTCGACGATTGTGGTGGTTGGGACAATCCTTATCCGTGTGCCGCCACCCCACTCCAGTTGCAGGTGACGGGCTCGCATCCGATGCTCGTGCGCATTCCAGGCCGAGACCTGGCGGACGATGAGCCGTTCCAGCTCGAGGAGCGGGAGATCCTGCGGCTGGAAGACTACGACACCATCTGCGAGATCGGCTTCGAGAAGTTCTTTTTCGACGACTATCTGTGGCGCATCACGGATATCACGCCTGATCTCTTGCCGACGGAGCTTGCCGAGGCGGTGTCCGGCCTTGCACGCTTCGCTGCCGGGTGTTCGCAGCGTGGAGTGACGCCGTATTTCCTGGGCGCTGCCTCGCATCCGTTCTTCACGCTGTCGTTGACGCGTTCGATGACTCCTTTTACCCAGGATCTGTATTACCGGCCGGAGCTTGTGGAACGGGCGCTGGAGCGTATGACGGCCGATCTGATCGAGCGGCAGCTGCCTCTGATTCGATCGTCCGGCGTCGATCGATGGCTGTTCACCGAGGAAAGAGCATCCGGATTCTTCTACCCGCCAACCGTATTCGAACGCTTCTGGTGGCCCTACACCCGCCGGGTCGTGGAGGCCTGCTGGTCCGAAGGCATCGTCACGATCTTTCATCTCGATCAGTGCTGGGACAGGAATCTCAAGTACTTCAGGGACCTGCCGGCCGGGTCCGCCATTCTCGAATTCGACGGACTGACCGACATGCGCAGGGCACGGGAACTGCTGGGCGGGCACCTCTGCATCAAGGGTGATGTGCCCGCGACCCTGCTTGCCATCGGGACACCGGAAGAGGTGAGCGCGTACTGCAGGAGCCTGATCGACGACGTCGGCCGCGACGGCGGTTTCATTCTCGGAACGGGCTGCTGCGTGCCGCCAAACGTCCGCCCGGAGAATTTCCGCGCCATGATCCAGACGGCGAAGAGCCACGAACTTGCATGATCTCCTCGCACGACATCGACGGACTCTGGTCGCGGGTGGCGAGTTCGCTGGAACCCGTTCCGTCGGTGAACGGGATGACGAGCAGGGAGATCGTACGCCGGGCGATCGAGTTCGATATGCCACCTCGGATTCCCTACAGTTTCGTCGAACCTGTACGCGGTGACTTCTTCGAGCTCGCGATGCTCGAGTCCACGCTGCCTGGACGAGGTCGCGAAGACGGTGGGTCCGGGAAGCGGGTCGGGGACTGCTATCGCGACGAATGGGGCGTCGGCAAGCGCGTCACCGGCTATTCGTGGGACGAGGTGATCGACAACCCGCTGCAGCACCCGGGAACGGTCGCGAACTACACGCTGCCCGATATTGCCGCGCCAGGGCGCTTCGACTGGCTGGTGCCATTCATAACATCGGCAGGCGCAGCAGGCAAATACGTCGTCGCGGGCGATCCGGTGCTGCTGTACGAGCGTCTGCAAACGCT
>CAUJIL010000022.1 GCA_963204845.1 Pseudomonadota bacterium
TACGGGGACATCGTTCGGCCACAGGCCGAACCTACGGGGTCATTCGTGCGTGCGCGTGCGGCGCACGGCGTCGAGCCAACCGGCGTAGAGGCGCTCGCGTTCGGCAGCGGGCATGCGCGGCTCGAAGCGGCGATCCTCGCCGCGCGGGCCGCTGAGTGCGTCGAGTGCGTCGAGCACACCGAGCCCGTAGCCGGCCAGGCTCGCGGCACCGAGCGCGGTCGCCTCGGTCACGCGCGGGCGGCTCACCACGATGCCGAGCACGTCGGCCATGAACTGCAGCAGCCAGTCGTTCACCGCCATGCCGCCGTCGACGCGCAGCGCATCGAGCCGCGACCCGTCGGCCGCCATCGCATCCAGCACATCGCGCGTCTGGTAGGCCACCGACTGCAGCGCCGCGGTCACGATCGCATCGACGCCGCTGTCGCGCGTGAGGCCGACGATCGCGCCGCGCGCATGGGGATCCCAGTGCGGTGCGCCGAGTCCGGCGAACGCCGGCACCAGATAGACGCCGCCGGTGTCGGCGCTGCGGCGGGCGGCGAGTTCGCTGTCGGCAGCGCTGGTGATCAGGCCGAGCGTGTCACGCAGCCACTTGATCGCCGCGCCGGCGACGAAGATGCTGCCCTCCAGCGCGTAGACCGGCACGCCGTCGAGGCGCCACGCCAACGTGGTCAGCAGCCGGTTGCTCGACAGGACCGGCCGATCACCGGTGTTCAGCACCAGGAAGCACCCGGTGCCGTAGGTCGCCTTCGCCTCGCCCGGGCGCAGACAACCCTGCCCGATCAGCGCGGCCTGCTGGTCACCGGCCACGCCGGCCACCGGCAGACCCGCACCGGGCAGTCCCGGCGCGACGCGCACGAAGTCCCCCGCCGAGTCGAGCACCTCGGGCAGCAGCGCGCGCGGGATGCGCAGAAGATCGAGGAGTTCCTCGTCCCAGCGCTGCGCGTGGATGTCGAACAGCATGGTGCGCGAGGCGTTGGTCGCGTCGGTGCAGTGACGCCCGGCGCCGCCCAGGCGCCACAGCAGGAAGCTGTCGACGGTGCCGAAGGCGAGCTCGCCGGCCGCGGCCCGCGCCCGGCATCCGGGCACGTGGTCGAGGATCCACGCGAGCTTGGTCGCCGAGAAATACGGATCCGGCAGCAGCCCGGTGCGCCCGGCGATCAGCGGCGCCAGTCCGTCGCGGCGCAGCCGCTCGCAGGCCGCGGCGGTGCGCCGGTCCTGCCACACGATCGCCGGCGCCACCGCGCATCCGGTGCGTCGCTCCCACACCAGCGTGGTCTCGCGCTGGTTGGCGATGCCGATGCCGATTGGCGCGTGTCCGGCGGCAGTGACCACGTCGACCACCTCGCGCAGACAGGCGAGCGTGCTGCCCCAGATGTCCTCGGGGTCGTGTTCCACCCAGCCGTCGCGCGGGAAGTGCTGCGCGAACTCCCGCTGCGCAAGCGCCACGGTATTGCCGCGCAGGTCGAACGCGACACAGCGCGAACTGGTGGTGCCCTGGTCGAGCGCGAGCAGCAGATCCATTCCGGCGTCCTCCCTGCCGCCACCCGGTGGCGGAATGTTTGTCATAAAGACGCAGCGCCCCGCCCCGCTGCCCGGCTGGTCATTGCCTGGTAACACGCGCGGGTTCTATAGTTTGCCCGGCATCCAGTCCGCGCGGAATCGCACCCGTAATGATGACCCGAACTCGCTGTACCGCAGGGTTGTTCCTCGCCCTGGCCTTCCTGCTGCAGGGGTGTGACACCACCCCGACGCAACCCGCGATCCCGCCCGCGACGCAGCAGCCGACACCGGAACCACAGCCGGAGCCGCCAGTGGTGGAGCCCGCGCCGCCCGAGCAGCCGCCTGCACCGCCCGAGGTGCCCGAACCGGAACCGGCCCCCGCGCCGGAGCCGGTCTGCAAGTGCCCGCCGCCACCGCCCCCGCCGCCGCCCGGGCCGGTACGACCCGCGCCGCCGCAAACACAGCTCGTCGTGCTCGGGGAGATCGAGAACGTGCGGATCGAACCACCCGGCATCGCGTACCGCGCGCGGCTGGATACCGGACGCGCGCTGTCCACGCTGCACGCGGCCAACGTGCGCGAGTTCGAGCGCGACGGCAAGGCGTGGGTCCGCTTCCAGCTCCTCGACGGCACGCAGAACGCACCCGTCGAGGTCTCGCGCCCGGTCGTGCGCACGGTCGCCGGCCGCGAACCCACGGCCGACAAACGCTATGTGGTCAGCCTGAAGGCGACGATAGCCGGCGTGTCGCAGTTCACCGACTTCGTGCTGAGCGACCGCGCGCAAGCGAGCTACCCGGCGCTGATCGGGCGCAACTTCATGCGCGACCAGGCCGTGGTCGACGTGGGGCGTCGCTTCACCAAACCCGAACCGAAGCCCTGACGGACACCGCGGCAGGACGCGCATCGCATGAAAGAGAAACTCAAGGTCTACGTCGTCGCGGCGCTGCTGGCGCTCGTGGGTCTCAGCATGGCGCTGTACAAGCACTTCGCGCTGGGGTTCCCGCTGTTCCCGAACGAGAAGGTCGCGGTCTGGACCGTCGAATCGAAGGTCGAGTTCGAATCCAACGGCGCCGAGGTGCTGGTCTCGCTGGCGTTGCCCGATTCGCAACAGGGCATCGAAATCGTCAACGAGAACTTCACCACCTCGGGCTACGGCTTCACGGAGATCGAACAGCCCGACGGCACCCGGCGCGCCCAGTGGACGCGCCGCGAGGCCGAAGGCCGCCAGGTGCTCTACTACCGGCTGCAGATCTACCCGGCCGCGCTGAACCAGGCGCCCGAGGTGACGCCACCGGGACCACCGATGCCGCCGGAGTTCGACAGCGCACGCGCCACCTCGGCGTCGGCGCTGCTCGACGAGATCCACGCGCTGTCGGCCGACAACGAGACCTTCGTCGCGCAGCTGCTGCGCGGACTCGCGGTCGAGCCGCTGACGCAGAACGCGGCCTTCCTGCTCGGTGACGACCGCAGCCCGCAGCACGTCGCGGAGACCGCGCTGCAGCTGCTGTCGCTGGCGGGCATCCCGAACCGCATCGTGCGCGGACTGGCGCTCGAGGACGGCCGCCGGCGCCAGAAGCTGGTCGACCTGATCGAGGTCTGGGACGGCGAGCAGTGGCAGATATACGACCCGCGTACCGCGCGCGCCGGCGCGCCGCGGGACTTCGTGATCTGGCGCCGCGGCGACGTCTCGCTGCTCGACGTGGAAGGCGGCCGCGAGTCGCAGGTCACGTTCGCGATCCTGCGCAGCTACCGCCCGGCGCGCGACGTGGCGCTGTCGAACGCAGTCGACAACCGCGCCACGCTGGTCGATTTCTCGATCTATTCGCTGCCGATCGAGGAACAGAATGCGTTCAAGACGATCCTGCTGGTGCCGATCGGCACGCTGGTCGTGGCGCTGTTCCGCATCCTGATCGGCCTGCGCACGTCCGGGACGTTCATGCCGATCCTGATCGCGCTGGCATTCATCCAGACCACCCTGCTGTGGGGCCTGCTGCTGTTCCTGACCGTGGTGGGCGCTGGCCTCTACATCCGCTTCCACCTCGCGCGGCTCAACCTGCTGCTGATAGGACGCATATCGGCGGTGGTGACGGTGGTGATCGGCCTGATGTCGGGCATCAGCATCCTCAGCTACAAGCTCGGGTTGCACCAGATCCTGACGGTGACCTTCTTCCCGATGATCATCCTGTCGTGGACGATCGAACGGATGTCGATCCTGTGGGAGGAAGAGGGCCCGAAGGAAGTCGCGATCCAGGGCGGCGGCAGCCTGCTGGTGGCCACCGCGGCGTACCTGCTGATGAGCAACTCGCTGGTCGCGCACCTGACGTTCAACTTCCCGGAACTGCTGCTGGTGCAGTTGGCCGCGATCCTGCTGATCGGCCAGTACACGGGTTATCGCCTGACCGAGCTCAAGCGATTCCGCCCGCTGGTGGAGAACCGCTGAGATGCGTTTCGCGAGTCCGTTCCGCCTGCGCGAGATCGGCCTGCTCGGCATGAACGAGCGCAATTTCTTCATCGCGCGCTACAACCGGCGCGCGCTTTACCCGCTGGTGGACGACAAGCTGAAGACCAAGCTGCTCGCCGAGCAGAGCGGCCTGGCCGTGCCCAAGCTCTACGGCGTGGTGCGCGAGCAGCACGAGGTCGAGACGATGGGCGAGGTGCTCGACCGCCACGACAGTTTCGTGATCAAGCCCAGCCGCGGCAGCGGCGGCAAGGGCATCAAGGTCATCGTGGGCCGGCGCGACGACGTGTTCATCAAGTCGAGCGGCGAGGAAGTCACGCGGCTCGACGTTACGCGCCATGTCTCGAACATCCTGAGCGGGCTGTACAGCCTGGGCGGCAAGCCCGACGTGGCGATGATCGAGGCGCTGGTCGAGATGGATCCGCGCTTCGACGGTCTCAGTTACGAGGGCATCCCGGACATCCGCATCATCGTGTTCATGGGCTACCCGGTGATGTCGATGATGCGCCTCGCCACACACGCGTCCGACGGCAAGGCCAACCTGCACCAGGGCGCAGTGGGCGTGGGACTCGACCTCGCGACCGGCAATTCGCTGTTCGCGGTGCAGTACAACCGCCCGCTGAAACTGCACCCCGACACCGGGCTGCCGCTGAACACGCTGGCGATCCCGCACTGGCACGCGCTGATGTGCCTGGGTGCCAGCTGCTTCGAGATCACCGGTCTTGGCTACCTTGGCGCCGACATCGTGATGGACCGCCACCGTGGCCCGCTGATCATGGAACTCAACGCGCGCCCCGGTCTGTCGATCCAGATCGCCAACAACACCGGGCTCTCGCCGCGCATCCGGCGCGTGGCCGCCGAGGCGAAGGCGCGCGAGCGCAGCGTGGAAGAACGGGTAAGATTCAGCATGGAAGCGTTCGGATCGGAACCGCCACTGGCAGCGGCGGTCTGAACTGTGGTCCCGGCGCCGAACGCGCCGCTCGTTGCTGAACGATTTCACGAGGAGGCAGCCCCATGCCACGCTTCAACGGTTCGATCGCACTGCTAGGCGCCACGCTGCTGACCGCATCCGGCAGCTTGTGGGCCGCCGGCGACACGCCGCCGGCCGAGGCGGCGGCACCTGCCGCGAATCCCCCGTCCGCCGAGGCGCGCGACTGCATCCCGCTCAGCCGCATCCAGAGCACGACGGTGCTCGACGACCGCACGATCCTGTTTCGCCTGCACGGCGGCGAGACGCTGGTCAGCCACCTGCCGCACCGCTGCGGTGGGCTCGGCATCGAAAAGGCCTTCGGCTACAAGACCAGCCTGAGCCAGCTCTGCAGCACCGACATCATCTGGGTGGTGCGTCAGGCCGGAGGCCGCATCGAGCGCGGCGCCAGCTGCGGCCTGGGCAAGTTCGAGCCCTACGTGGAACCGGCCGGCGACGAAGCCGCGAAGGACAACGGCAAGCTCGAACCGATGTAGGTTCGGCCTGTGGCCGAACAATTCATGTCCGGGCACAGCCCGGACCTACGCGTCGGCGACGAAAGGATTGGTGCGGCGTTCCTGGCCGAAGGTCGAACGCGGTCCGTGGCCGGGAATGAACACGACGTCGTCGCCGAGCGGCCACAGACGGTTGCGGATCGAGGCGACGAGTTGCCGGTGACTGCCGCCGGGCAGGTCGGTGCGCCCCACGGAGCCGGCGAACAGCACGTCACCGACCAGCGCGATCCGCCGTTCGGCGGAGAAAAACACGACGTGTCCCGGCGTGTGCCCCGGGCAATGCAGCACCTGCAATTCACAGTCGCCGAAACTCACCGTGTCGCCCTGATCCAGCCAGCGGTCCGGCCGGAACGCCTCGGCCGGCGCGAAGCCGAACATCCGGCTCTGTTCCGGGAGCCCCTCGAGCAGGAACTCGTCGTCGCGATGCGGCCCCTCGATCGGCACCCCGCCGGTGCGCGCCAGTTCGCCGGCAGCGCCCGCGTGGTCGATGTGCGCGTGCGTCAGCAGCACCTTCGCGAGCCGGCCACCGACCTTGTCGATGCCGGCGCGAATCCGGTCCAGGTCGCCGCCGGGATCGACCACCGCCACGGCGCGCGTCGCGGTGCACACGAGCACGGTGCAGTTCTGTTCAAAGGGCGTGACCGGAGTGACGTAGACCTCGAGCGGCATCGGGAAACCGTTTCCATCGCACAGGGCGGCGCAGCATAGCACGCAGCCCGGCAGGCATGCCGACGCGGCAGGCGCCGGGCCCGTCGGGTTGAAGCCCGATCTACGGGCACCAGGCCTCGTCGATCGCGCGCAGCAACGCGATCAACGTGGCGTGACCCCCACCAGCGAAGCGGACCTCGCCCAGCGCCGCGATCGCGCAACCCGCGGGCAGCGGTGCGCCGGCAGCGAGCAGCGCCTCCACGCGCGGCAGGAACACGAACTGCAGCCACTGTTCGAACGCCAGCGTGTCCACGCAGAACGGCTGCGTGCTCGCGAGTGCCTGCGGCAGCGGCGCGTGCGCCGACCACAGATCGCGCGCACGCAGCTCGGCCTCGAGTTCGAGCAGCAGCCGCGCGATGTGCCCGCGCGAGTCCACCTCAGGCCACCTCGCGGCGGAACGGCGGCAGCGAGTCGAGGATGCGCCGCCCGTAGTGGCGCGTCACGACGCGGCGGTCGAGCAGCGTGATGCGCCCGGTGTCCTCCTCGGTGCGCAGCAGCCGGCCGCTCGCCTGCACCAGGCGCAGCGCGGCATCCGGCACCGAGATCTCCATGAACGGATTGCCGCCGCGCGCCTCCACCCATTCCGCCAGCGCGGCCTCGACCGGATCGTCGGGCACCGCGAACGGGATCTTCGCGATCACCACGTGCCGGCAGTACGCACCGGGCAGGTCGATGCCCTCGGCGAAACTCGCCAGCCCGAAGATCACCGAGCCTTCGCCGGCATCGATGCGCGCGCGGTGCAGGCGCAGCAGCTCCTGCTTCGCGAAGTGGTCCTGCAGCAGGATACGGTCGCGCAGCGCGAGCGCGACCCGATCGTAGACCTCGCGCATCTGCCGCCGCGAGGCGAACAACACCAGGCTGGCCTCGGCCAGATCGATGCTGTCGTCGAGCCAGCGCGCCACCTCGCGCGTGTGCGCCTCTGGATTGCCCGGGTCCGCGAGCAGCCGCGGCACCGCGAGACAGGCGCGCCCCGCATAATCGAAGGGGCTAGGCACGGTAGCGAACACGCAGTCCTCGGGCAGTCCGGCGCGCAGTACGATGCGGTCGAAACTGCCGAGCGCGGTCAGCGTCGCCGAGGTGAGCACCGCGCCGGCCGCGCGCGTCCAGATCCGCTCGCGCAGCACGTTGGCCGCCAGCACCGGCGCCGCGCAGACCTCGATGTCCTCGCCGGCCAGCTGCGAGGTGGCGCGGATCCAGCGCGCCTGCGGCGCCTCGCCCGGCGGATCCGCTTCGGCCCACGCCCGCCACAACGCGCGCAGCCGCTGCGTGCGCCCGGTCGCCAGTCCCAGCGCGGCGTGGCGCTCCTGCGCCGCGGCGCCTCCCTGGTCCAGGTCGCGCGCGAGTTCGTCGCTGGCAGCCACCAGCGCGTCGTCGAGCTTGCCGAGCGCGTGCGCGAGCATTCCCGCCACCTCCGCGATCTCCGGCGGCACCACACCGTGCGGCAACCGGTGCTCGGGAGTCGCGGCAGCGGCGAGCATCGCCGCCAGCAGTTGCCCGGCGCCGGCGAGCGCGGCATCGATCTCCTCGCACAGCACCGGCACTTCCGCGAGCCGGCGGCGCAACGTCTCGGAGGCCGCCGGGGCGCCGCTCAGCGCGCCCGCGAGCGCGCCGCATTCCCCGAGGTGCTGGCGTGCCAGCCCGATGCGCGCGTGGCAACTGAGATGCGCGCAGGCCTTGTCCGGGAGGTGATGGGCCTCGTCGAACACGTAGATGGTGTCCTGCGGCTCGGGCAGCACCGCGCCGCCGCCGAGCGCGAGGTCGGCGAGCACCAGATCGTGGTTCGCGACCACGCAGTCCACGCCGTCCAGGCCATCGCGCGCGCGAAAGAACGGGCAGCTCGCGACCCACGGACAGCGCCGGCCGGCGCACTGGTGGTGGTCGGTGGTGACCAGCGCCCAGCGCGCATCGGGGATTGCGGCCGGCCACGAGTCGCGGTCGCCCGGCCAGTGGCCCTCGTCGAGCGCGGCGAGCAGCTCGCGGCAGAAGTCGCGCGCCTCGCCATCGACCGGCGGTGCCACCTGTTCCACCAGCGACAGCTGCGCGCCGTCGGCATCGCGCGCACCGCGCAGCAGCGCGTCCAGGCGCGCCGGGCACACGTAGCGCCCGCGCCCCTTCGCGAGCGCGAAACTGAAATCGAGCGCACCAGCCTTCTGCAGATCCGGCAGATCACGCAATACGAGCTGCTCCTGCAGCGCAACGGTGGCGGTGGAGACCACCAGCGTCTTGCCGAGCGCGCGCGCGATCGGGATCGCCGCGACCGCGTAGGCGATGGTCTTGCCGGTGCCGGTGCCCGCCTCGACCACGCAGACCGGCGTCGAGCCGGCCAGCGGATCGCCGGCGCGTGCCAGCGTGTTCGCCACCTGTGCGATCATGGCGCGCTGGCCGCTGCGCGGGCGCAGGCCGCGCGCAGCGAGCCAGTTGCTGTAAGCCGTCTGGATCGCGTGCTTGACGTCGGCGGTGAGCAAGAAACATCCTCGCGCGGGAACGGCGCGGGACTATAGCAGGACGCCGGCCGCACCCGCGAGCACGGCCGGGACCACGGGGAACCCCATGATCGAGACGCTTTCACACGGCATCCACTGCATCGACACCGGTTACCACCGACCGGGGCTGGCGGCCGTCTACCTGATGATCGACGACGGCGAGGCGGCAGTGATCGAAACCGGTACCACGCCCACGCTGCCGGTGGTGTTGTCGGCGCTGGAACGCTGCGGCGTCGCACCGGAACAGGTGCGCTGGATCATGCCCACGCACGTGCACCTCGATCACGCCGGCGCGGCCGGCGCGCTGCTTGCGCAGTGCCCGAACGCCACGCTGGTCGTGCACCCGCAGGGCGCGCGTCACCTGATCGACCCCTCGAAGCTGATCGCCGGCGCGGGGGCCGTCTACGGCGAGCAGAACTTCCGCGCGATGTACGGCGAGATCGTGCCGGCCCCGCAGCAGCGCGTGCGCGAGGCGCGCGACGGCAGCCGCTGGCCGCTGGGCGGCAGGGAGCTGCTGGTGCGCGACACGCCCGGCCACGCACGCCACCACTACTGCGTATGGGACGAAGCCAGCCGCGGCTGGTTCACCGGCGACACCTACGGCATCGGCTACCGCGAACTCTACTGCAACGGCGAACCGTTCCTGATCCCGACCACAACGCCGGTGCAGTTCGACTGCGAGGCGCTGGTCTCCTCGCTGGCGCTGCTGATGGACGCGAACCCGCGCTGGTGCTACCTGACACACTTCGGCCGCATCGCCGCCAGCCGCTCCCACGCCGCCTCGCTGGAGCGCCAGTTGCGCGACTACCTGCGCCTCGCCGAAGCGAGCGCGCCGGGCGCGGACCGCCAGCGACGCCTGGGCGACGCGTTGCTCGACTACACGGCCGGCTTGCTGCGCGCGGCGGGCAGCCCGCTGACCGACAGCCAGATCCGCGAACTGCTCGCGATGGATATGGACCTCAACGCGCAAGGTCTGCTGGTGTGGCTGGAAAAGCCGCGCTGAGCGGCGCGCCTACGCGTGCCGCGTGGCGTCGAATTCGGCGCGGTTGATGAGCGGATTGGCGTACATCGCCAGCAGGTAGGGCCGGTGCTCGGGCGCCACCGCCTCCAGGCGCGCGTCGAGCTCGGCGTCGGCCGCCACCAGCGTGCTGCCGTCGCCGAAACCTTCCGGCAGGCCGTGGCGCAGCCGCCGGTACGCGGCGAGGTTGCTGTCGTGGATGCGATAGAGCGCCAGCACCTGGCGGTCGATCTCGGCGGCCACTTGCTCGGGATCGGCGAACTCGTCGGCGAGCGGCTCGCCGAAACTCACGTGCACCGCGCCCTTGGGACGCATGATGCTCTCGGCGATGCTCGCGACGTCCTCGTTCTCTTCCTTGGTGTACTGCCCCTGCGTCGCACGCGCATGCAGCTCGCGCGCCTTCAGCGCATCGCAGGGATCCCACTCGTAGGAAATCGACACCGGCACGATGTTCAGCGCGATCACGTGCGCCGCCAGCGACAGGCTGCGCGGCTTGGCCAGTGCCAGCATCTTGATGATGGCCGGGTCGGTGCGGTCCCAGCCGTCCTTCGCGCGGCCTTCGCGCTGCGCGACCCACACCGAGGCACGCTCATCGAGCAACGAGTGCGCGATGTAGCCCGACAATTCCTGCAGCGCCGCGAGCACCTGGCGCGGCCCCTTCGACGAACGGCGCACGATGAAGCTCTTGTTCAGCCGCATCAGGTCCGCGACATAGTCGCGGGTCAGCAGGTTGTCACCGATCGCGATGCGAACCGTCTCGCGCCCGCCGGTATAGAGCGCGTAGTTCAGGAACGCCGGGTCGAGCACGATGTCCCGGTGGTTGCCGATGAACAGACAGGGCCGCGCCGAATCGATGTGTTCCAGCCCGCTGACCGTGAAGTCGGTGGTGCTCTCCTCGATCATCGAGCGCATGTACTTCTCGACGACGGCCTGGAACGAGGCGACGTCGTCGACCCCCGCGAGCTGGCGGCGCAGGTACAGCGCGGCCAGCGGGCGCAGCACGAAACCGCACGGACCCGCGCAGCGCGGGAAGCGCAGCCGCGTCACCGCCCCGACCAGGTCACGGTTCGCGAGCAGGCGCTCGAGCACACCACGCACCTCGTCGTCGTGGTACGGTCTGATCTGCGCGAAGCGGTCTTCTGCCATCGGTTGCCGGTATCCTGCGGTCGCCGCCGCCACGGGGCGTCTCGCCGCGAATTATAGGCTAGGATGCGCGCACTCCACGCCCGGGTGGCCCACGATGTCCGACGACACGATCCTTTTCTCGCGCGACGGCCCCGTCGCACGCGTCACGCTGAACGCCCCGGAGCGCCACAACGCGCTCGGCGTGGCGCAGATCCGGTGGCTGCGCGACTGCCTGCAGACGATCGCGCAGGACGATGCGCTGCGCGTGCTGCTGCTCACCGGCGCCGGCGAACGCACCTTCTGTGCCGGCGCCTCGCTGGACCAGTTCCGCGGCGGCACGATGAGCGGCGAGCTGTTCAGCACGCTGACCGACCAGCTCGCGGCGTTGCCGATCCCCTCGGTGTGCGCGCTGAACGGCGATGTGTTCGGCGGCGGCGCCGAGATCGCACTGTGCTGCGATTACCGCATCGGCGTCCGGGGTTCGAGGTTGCTGGTGCCGGCGGCACGCATCGGGATCTGCTATCCGGTGAACGGGATTCGCCGTTTCGTCGAACGGCTGGGACACGCGGCCGCGACGCGGCTGCTGATCGCCAGCGAGGAACTCGACGCCGACACGATGGCAGGGATCGGTTTCCTGCACCAGGTGGTCGAACGCGACCGCCTCGACACGCACGCCGAGGCGATGGCGCGGCATCTGGCCGGACTGGCGCCGCTGGCCGTGCGTGCGATGATACGCATCGTCGCCGGCGTCATCGATGGCTCGATCGACGGCGCCGCGGCCGAGACGCTGGTGATGCGCTGCTCGCAGTCGCGCGACCTGCAGGAAGGACTCGCCGCGCAGCGCGAGAAGCGCCCACCGCAGTTCACCGGGGAGTGAGCGCACGCAGGCGCCTCCGGTACGCCGTGGGCGAGCAGCCGCACCAGCGCACGAAGGCGTGGCGGAAGTTGGCCGGGTCGCGATAACCCGCCAGACGCGCGACGGCGGCGATCGGCAAGGCCGGATCGCGCAGATGCCACTGCGCGATGCGCAGGCGCATCTCGCGCAGCAGCTCGTGAAAGCTGGTGTGCTCGGCCGCGAGCCGCCGACGCAGCGTGCGCGCGCTCACCCCGAGGCGCCGCGCCGCCTCGCATTCGTCGGGCAAGCGTCCCGGCGGTGCGAGCAGGCAACGCCAGACCCGCGCGGCGAAGGCAGCGCCGCGCTCCGGAGCAGTGATCGGATCGTCCTGTGCCGTCGGCATGGCCTCGCTGCCTGCCCGCCCGCAATGGAGTTCGCGCTCTACGCTAGCGGCGCGCGCGTGCGGCGCGCCAGCGGAAATGTCGCAGCAATTGACGACTGGTCGGCGATCATCGTGGGCCCGTCGGCATCCAGGTGCACCGGGAACTTCGCGCGGCAGTTGGCGAGCGTGTCGGTGCCGAGCACGGCGTGGTGCACGCCGGCCGTATCGCCGGCATCGAGCAGCAACGCGCGCCAGTGTTCGCGCCGGCGTGCCGGCCAGTTCGCCACGTACAGCAGCGCATCGTAGTCACCGCGGTTGCGGCTCCAGACCGGGAAGCGCAGGTCGTAGCAGACCTGCAGGCGGATCCGCCAGCCATTCCAGTCCACCACGAACCGCTCGCTGCCTGCCGCGTAGCTGTGGTGCTCGCCAGCCATGCGGAACAGGTGGCGCTTGTCGTAGTACGCAAGCGTGCCGTCCGGGTGCGCGAACAGCAGCCGGTTGCGAAAGCTCTCGTCGACCGCGAGCGCAAGACTGCCCGCGCGCCGGGGGCGTCTCGTGGAACACCGAAACCGGTATCGCGGCAATGCCCTGACGGCTGGCTCGGCCACCGCCAGGCGGGCGATGTACCGGCACAGCCGCTCGCGCAGCGCGCGCTGGTGCGCCTCGCAGCCCACACCCGCGTGCAGGGAGAATCCATAGGCCTTCGCCACCCGCTCGTTGGTCGGGTCCTCGCCCGCCAACGGCGTGATCGTGCGCAACATCAGCGCCTTGCGCCCGGCCTGCGGTCCGAGCGCAAGGCGATAAGTGACCGAACTGCCGATGAGCTGAGTCATTGCATCCGCGTCCTCAGCGGGGGGCAGATCCAGCCAGGCGGCATCGGCGTCCCGCGCGAGAATACCCATGCGCTCCAGCGCCCCATCGACCCGCTCGGCAATGCGCTGCACCAGCGTCACCACACCGGTGGCGGCTTCCTTGCGCGTAAACCCGGCCTGGTGCGCGAGGTGCGTCGCCAGCAGGCGGTAGATCACCTCCAGCACCCGGGCGAGCGCCTCGGGGCACGAGGCGAAGAGAAAGCGGAGCGCGAACGGGAAGAAGCGCCCCGCTGCGCGTGACATTCGAACGGGGTTTTGAGTGCGCGGAGGAGCGGTGGATTTCAGGACGGCTCAGTAACCGACTTCCTTTTGATGTTTCACGGCCAGTACCACGGCGGTCGGGCCGTCGAGACGATACAAGGCGACGTAGCCGCTGTCGCCGAAGTCGATCAGCCATTCGCGGTAGACGGGGTCCATGCCTTCCGCCGGGCGGCCGAGTTCCGGATGTTTTTCGACGATTTTCATGCTGGCGCGGATCAAGACTATCGCCCGTTGCGCGGCAGCAGGATTTTTCCCGGCCAACAAACGGTACAACCGCTGCACATCCCGCAACGAGGCGGGCGACCAGATCAAGCGTGGCATGCGGGCGGTTCGATGTCTTGGCCGGCTTCGAGTTGTGCCAGCCAGGCGTCGACTTCCTCATGGGTCAGGTACAAGCCGTTCGCGCGGTATTCATTCCACGCCTGGATGCCGGACTGACGGTACGCTTCGCGCGTTTCCTCGCGCTCGACAAATTCGCGGATGGCTTCGCGCATCAGCCAGTGTGGCGTGCGGTGGCGCGTCTCGGCCAGCCGCTTCAGGCGGGCTTTGATGTCGGGATCGATCTTGATGGCGACGGGGCTGGAGGTTGGGGCGGCCATACTGATGCTCCGGAGGTATTTCCGGGTATTACCTTAGCATACCAAGGGTGTGGCGGTTCCGAATTCTTCGATTCGCACGCGGGGCGCGAGGGCGGTGATGGGTGCGAAGGGTCCGGAACCGGACCAGCTAGTCTGGGGCGATCGTGAACCCGTCGGCATCCAGGTGCACCGGAAACTTCGCGCGGCAGTCGGCGAGCGTGTCGGCGCCGAGCACGGCGTGGTGCAGGCCGGCCGTATCGCCGGCATCGAGCACCACGCGCCCCCACGGATCGATCACCAGGCTGTCGCCGGCGTAGTCGATCCCCTTGCCGTCGACGCCGGTGCGGTTCACCGCGACCACCCACGCCTGGTTCTCGATCGCGCGTGCGAGCAGCAAGGCACGCCAGTGCTCGCGCCGGCGTGCCGGCCAGTTCGCCACGTACAGCAGCGCATCGTAGTCACCGCGGTTGCGGCTCCAGACCGGGAAGCGCAGGTCGTAGCAGACCTGCAGGCAGATCCGCCAACCGTCGCACTCCACCACCCGCCGTTCGTCACCCGCCGCGTAACAGTGGTGCTCGCCGGCCATGCGGAACAGGTGGCGCTTGTCGTAGTGCGCCAGCGTGCCGTCCGCGCGTGCGAACAGCAGCCGGTTGCGGAAGGCGTCGGCGTCGGCCAGCGCGAGGCTGCCGGCAATGGTCACCCGATGGGCGATCGCCTGCGCGCGCAGCCACGCGACAGTCGGGCCGTCGGCGGCTTCTGCGCACGCGGCGGGATCCATCGTGAAGCCGGTGGCGAACATCTCGGGCAGCACGACCAGGGCACCGGCCGGCGCCTGCGGCAGCAGGCGCTCGAAGCGCGCGCGGTTGGCCGGCGGGTCCTGCCAGGCGAGTTCCTGCTGCAGCAGCACCACGCTCAGATCGCGCACAGCACCTCCACAGCGCGCAGCAGCGTGCTCTCCTGCTTGGCGAAACAGAACCGCAACAGCCCGCGCGCCGGGGGCGTCTCGTGGAAGACCGAGACCGGTATCGCGGCGATGCCGTGACGGCTGACGAGCTCTTCCGCCATCGCGATATCGTCGGCGTCGCTGATCTCCGCGTAGTCGAGCAGCTGGAAGTACGTGCCCGCCGACGGCCTCAGGCGCCAGCGCGAGCCGGCCAGTGCCGCGCAGAACAGGTCGCGCCGCGCCTGGTAGAACGCCCCCAGCGCGTCGACGTGCGCCGGATCGGACTGCATGAAGTCCGCGAGCGCGTGCTGGATCGGGGTGACGCCGGTGAAGGTGACGAACTGGTGCACGCGCCGCAGTTCGGTGGTGAGCTCCGCCGGCGCCACGCAATAACCGGTCTTCCACCCGGTGGCGTGGTAGGTCTTGCCGAACGAGAACACGGCGAAGGAGCGCGCCGCGAGCACCGGGTGCGCCAGCACGCTGTGGTGCCGCGTGCCGTCGTAGACCAGATGGGCGTAGACCTCGTCGGACAGCACGAGCAGGCCGTGGCGTTCGGCGAGTTCGCCGAGGCGATCGAGATCCTCGCGCGCCAGCACGCTGCCGCTCGGGTTGTGCGGTGAGTTGATCACGACCAGGCGCGTGCGCGGCCCGATCGCGTCTTCCACACACTGCCAGTCGATTGTGAAGTCCGGCTGCGAGAGTGCGATGCGCACCGCGCGCGCCCCGGCCAGCCGCACCGAAGGCTCGTAGCTGTCGTAGCTGGGATCGAACAGGATCACCTCGTCGCCCGGCCCCACGCTCGCCATGATCGCGCAGAAGATCGCCTCGGTCGCACCGGGAACCACGGTCACCTCGGTGAGCGGGTCGACGCGGCAGCCGAAGTGGCGTTCGAGGTCGGCGGCGACGCATTCGCGCAGCCGTGGCAGCCCCGCCATCGGCGCGTACTGGTTGTGCCCGGCCGCGACGTGGCGCGCCAGCGCCTCGGCCAGCCCCTGCGGCAGCGCAAAATCGGGAAAACCCTGCGCGAGGTTCAGCGCACCGTACTGCTCGGCCTTCTGCGTCATCACGGTGAAGATCGTGGTGCCTACGTCCGGCAACCGCGACACGATCGCCGGTTTCATCGCTGCTCCGGCGTGGCGAGCAGGTCGTACAGCATGCCGGCGAAGCGCTCCGGGGTGACGAAGCCCGCGCCGAAGCGGGCGTCGAAATCGGCCGTCGGCCTGGCCGCGATCACTTCCTCGCGCGTCTTGCCGGCACGGACCGCGGACTCGACGCGCGCCGCAATCGTCGCCAGCATCGCGCGCCAGTCCTGCAGTTCGCTGCGGTCCGACAGCGGCCCGTGGCCCGGGATGATGCGCGTCGCGTCGTCGGACTGCGCGAGCACCGCATCGAGCGCCGCGATCACGCCGGCCACGCTGCCGCCCGAGGAGCCGTCGATGAACGGATACATCCCGGCGAAGTAGACGTCACCGAGGTGCCAGGCGTTGGCGCGCGGGAAGTGCACCAGCAGGTCGCCGTCGGTGTGCGCGCGCGGCGCGTGCCGCACGTCGATGTCCTCGCCGTTGACATGCAGTTGCAGCGATTCGCCGAACGTGAGCTCGGGCAACGCCGCCGGGGCGGCCGGTGCGACCGACCGTTCGAGAAACGGGATGGTCTGCCCGGCTGCGAGACGCGCGCGTGCGTTGCCGTGCGCGACCAGCAGCGCGCCGGCGGCGCCGAAGTTCTGGTTGCCGCCGGTGTGATCGAGGTGCCAGTGGGTGTTGATCACGGCGCGCACCGGTCCGCGGTCGAGCGCCGCGATCGCCGCCAGCAGCTTCGGCGACAAGGGTGCGTACTGGTCGTCGATCACCCACACGCCATCGGGCCCGGTCGAGACGCCGAGGTTGCCGCCCTCGCCGACCAGCATGTACAGGCCGTCCGCCACCGGCACAGTGCGGATCTGCACCGCGTCGAAATCCGGTTGTGCCCGTGCCAGCGTGCTCGCCAGCAGCAACGCGAACACCATCCCCCCACGCTTGCGATACATCGTTTGCATGCTCCTCCCCTCCGCGGCGTCACGCTACCATCGTCGCTGCCGAAGGCGCCAGCAGCGGCGGACCCGCGACCGGTCATCGCCCGGACACACAGGTCCCGCATGCTGGCCACTGCCCGAACGCTACCGAGGTCCGCATGAGCCGCCGTCCCCGCCGCACCCTGAGTCTGTTCGCCGCGCTCGTGCTCGGCAGCGCAAGCGCCGCCGCCACCGACGACCCATGGCAGCGCGCCGGCGCCGAGGCGCTGGCCGCGGCCCGCACGCGCTTCGCCGGCATGCCCGAGCGCGCGCGCAAGGTGATCCTGTTCGTTGGCGACGGCATGGGCATCACGACGATCACCGCCGCGCGCATCCTCGACGGCCAGGACCGCGGTGGCAGCGGCGAGGACCACGCGCTGGCCTTCGAGCGGCTGCCGTTCCTCGCGTTGGCCAAGACCTACAGCGCCGACCAGCAGACCCCCGACTCGGCGCCGACGATGAGCGCGATGATGACCGGCACCAAGGCCAACGGCGCCACGCTCGGCGTGAGCAGCCGCGTTGCATCCGGCGCCACCGACGCACGGACGGTGGCGGCAGGGGCACTGCCCAGCCTGCTCGAGCTGGCCGAGAACGCAGGCCTGGCAACCGGCGTGGTCAGCACCGCCCGGCTGACCCACGCCACGCCGGCGGCCTGCTACGCGCGCACCAGCCACCGCGACTGGGAGGCCGACGCCGACCGCCCGCAGGGCGTCACGGTGCCCGACATCGCCTCGCAGCTGATCGATCGCTTTGGCGCCGGGGGCATCGGCGACGGGATCGAGGTGGCGCTGGGCGGTGGGCGCACGAAGTTCCTGCCGCGCACGGCGCGCGATCCGGAGGAGCCCGCGCTGCGCGGCGAGCGCCGGGACGGGCGCGACCTGGTCAGCGAATGGCGGCGCAAGTTCGGCGGCGCCGTGGTGCACGACCTGCCCGGCTTCACGGCCGTCGACCCGGAGCGCACCACGCGGCTGCTTGGACTGTTCGACCCTTCGCACATGGAGTACGTGATCGACCGCACGCGCGATGCCGGCGGCGAGCCCTCGCTGGCGGAGATGACCACCAAGGCGATCGCGATCCTGGAGCGCAATCCGCGTGGCTGGTTCCTGATGGTCGAGGCCGGACGCATCGACCACGCGCACCACGCCGGCAACGCGCAGCGCGCGCTGCGCGAGACGATCGCGCTGTCCGACGCCGTGGCGGCGGCGCTCGCGCGCGTGGACCTGCGCGAGACGCTGGTGATCGTGACCGCCGACCACAGCCACGTGTTCACGATGGCGGGCTATCCCGCGCGCGGCAACCCGATCCTCGGCAAGGTGGTCGCGCCCGGGGAAACCACCCCGTCGCTGGCGAGCGACGGCCGCCCGTATACCACGCTGTCGTACGCCAACGGTCCGGGCGTGCGCGACGGCGCCGCGCCGTACCCGCGCCGCCCGCAGGGCGGACGCGCCTTCGACCTCACGGCGACCGACACCACCCACCCGGACTTCCACCAGGAGGCGCTGGTGCCGCTGGAGTCGGAAACCCACGGCGGCGAGGACGTGGCGATCTTCGCCGACGGGCCGGCGGCGCAGTTCTTCCACGGCGTGCAGGAACAGAGCTACGTGTTCCACGTGATGCGCGCGGCGCTGGGGCTCTGAGCGTTACGCCCGCCCGCTGCCACCACCGCTCGGTGGCCACACCATCGCCTCCCGACCGTGCTGCTTCGGCCCGGTTCACGCAGAACCCACAGCTCCGGGAGACACCATGAACGCCCGCGCACGATATTTTCACCAAAGGCACGAGGTGAGCCGGGTGCGCGGTGCGCTTAGAATGCCTGCGCCCGTCGCGGGCGGTTCCAGCAACGCATTCGACCGGAGGACACTGCCCGTGCGCATCGACGAGGCCAGCCGAGACACCCTGATCAGCCGGGAAGCCGGACTGGCGGCACGCTACGCCGCGCTCGCCGGCGCCGGACTCGCGCTCGACGTGACGCGCGGCAAGCCCTCGGCGGCCCAGCTCGATCTCTCCGATCGCCTCGACGGCGTGCTGGCGGGCAATTACCGCGGCGAGGACGGCACCGACCTGCGCAACTACGGCGGCCTCGACGGCCTGCCCGAGGCGAAGCGGCTGTTCGCGCCGGTGCTGCAGGTGCCCGCGAGCAACGTACTCGTCGGCGGCAACAGCAGCCTGACGCTGATGTGGCAGTGCGCGCTGTACGGCATGCACTTCGGCTTCGCCGGGCCGGAGTCCGCGTGGACGCGCCACGGCAAGGTGCGCTTCATCTGTCCGGTCCCCGGCTACGACCGCCACTTCAGCATCTGCGAGCACCTCGGCATCGAGATGGTCACGGTGCCGATGACCCCGACCGGCCCCGACATGGATGCGGTCGAGGAACTGCTCGCGAACGACCCGTCGATCCGCGGCATGTGGGTGGTGCCGCGTTTCTCGAACCCCACCGGCGCGGTCTGCGACGAGCAGACGGTGGCGCGTTGCGCGGCGCTGGCGCGGCGCGCGGCGCCGGGATTCCGGCTGTTCTGGGACGATGCCTACGCGGTGCACGCGCTGGCCGCCGATGCCCCGCGCCTGGCGTCGCTGTACGAGGCCTGCGTACGCCTCGGCACCGAGGACAGCGTGCTGCTGTTCGGCTCGACGTCGAAGATCACGCACGCGGGCGCCGGGGTTGCATTCCTCGCGGCGTCGGAGCCGAACCTGCGCGCGATCCGCCACCACCTGGGCTTCGCGAGCATCGGCCCCGACAAGGTGAACCAGGGCCGCCACGTGGCGTTCCTGGGCGGTTTCGACGGTCTGCTCATGCACATGGAGGGCCACGCGGCCTTGCTTCGCCCGCGTTTCGCGGCAGTGCTCGATACCCTCGAACGCGAACTGGGCGACACCGGGATGGGGTCGTGGAGCCGTCCGCGCGGCGGCTATTTCGTGTCCTTCGACACCCGGCCCGGGCTGGCGCGGGAAGTGGTGCGGCTGGCGGCCGAAGCAGGCGTCAAGCTGACGCCGGCGGGTGCGACGTTCCCGTACGGGCGGGACCCCGAGGACCGCAATATCCGCATCGCCCCGAGCTTCCCGACCGTGGCCGAACTCGAGCGCGCGATGGAAGTCTTCGTGGTCTGCGTGCAGCTCGCCAGCGTGCGCCAGCGGCTGGCGTAGGCACGGCCTGTGGGTCGGGTTTCAACCCGACGGGAATCGACGTCGCGCTGGGCATGTCGGCCTGAACGCCGACCTACGGGAACGGTCCGCTATCAGGCGTCGGCGGGAGGTTCGCCGCCGAATTGCGGGCGCATGCCGATCATCGGGAAGGCCATCACCTTGCCCTCGCCGCCCTTGGACTCGCGGATCTTCACCGACCCTTCCTTCTCGACCTCGTCGATGCGGATGATCGCGTGCATCGGGATGTAGCTGCGCTTGACGCCGGAGAACTCGCCTTTCAGCTTTTCCTCGGCGGGATCGACCACCAGCTGCGTGCGCTCGCCGAAGATGTAGTCCTCGACCTCGATGAACCCGTACAGGTCGCTCTGGTAGATCTGCCGTGCATATAACTCGAACACCTGGTTCTGGTTCAGAAATATGACCTTGTAGATCGGTTCAGCCGCCATGGGCACGTCGCTCGCGGGTGGGCACTTCGAAGGGGGCGCGCAGCATAGCACAGCCCCGCCTGTGCACACCCGGACCCCGCGGCTATAATCGCGGCCCTTTTTCGCAACCCCGGACGGCGATGAGCGAGCCCCCCTCCCGCAAGGTCTTCGTGCAGACGCACGGCTGCCAGATGAACGAGTACGACTCGGCGCGCATGCTCGACCTGCTGCGCGAAAGCCACGGCCTGCAGCCGGCGGCCAGCGCCGAAGAGGCCGACGTGCTGCTGTTGAACACCTGCTCGATCCGCGAGAAGGCGCAGGAGAAGGTGTTCCACCAGCTCGGGCGCTGGCGCAAGCTGAAGATCCAGCGCCCGGGGCTGGTGATCGGTGTCGGCGGCTGCGTCGCAAGCCAGGAAGGTGGCGACATCGGACGCCGGGCACCCTACGTCGACCTGGTGTTCGGCCCGCAGACGCTGCACCGGCTGCCCGACCTGATCCGCGCGCGCCGCGAGTCCGGCCGGTCGCAGGTCGACTCGAGCTTCCCCGTGATCGAGAAATTCGACCACCTGCCGCCGCCGCGCGTCGAGGGCGCGAGCGCGTTCGTCTCGATCATGGAAGGCTGCAGCAAGTACTGCACGTTCTGCGTCGTCCCGTAC
>CAUJIL010000023.1 GCA_963204845.1 Pseudomonadota bacterium
TGGAGGTGTGCAGAGTGACCATTGCCGTACCGCTGGTAAAAAAGAGCGGCAATCATAGCGGGTTTTGTTCCGGCCACCTACCCCGGCGGCTATAATCCCCGCCCACAATTTTTGCCGCAAATCGCCAGCCTCGATGAGTGAACCCCAGCGCGTCTCGAACTTCCTGCGCACGATCATCCGCGACGATCTCGATTCGGGACGCGTCGCGGAGGTCGTCACGCGCTTCCCGCCCGAGCCCAACGGCTACCTGCACATCGGACACGCCAAGTCGATCTGCGTGAACTTCGGCCTGGCGCGGGAATTCGGCGGGCGCTGCAACCTGCGCTTCGACGACACCAACCCCTCGACCGAGGACATCGAGTACGTCGAGGCGATCGTCCGCGACGTGGCGTGGCTGGGTTTCGCCTGGGACGGCGAGGTGCGCTACGCGAGCGATTATTTCGCCACGCTGTACGCGTGGGCGCAGCACCTGGTGCGCAACGGGCGCGCCTACGTCTGCGAGCTGGACCCCGAGCAGATGCGCGCCTACCGCGGCACGCTGACCGAACCCGGTCGTGACAGCCCGTACCGTGACCGTCCCGCGCAACAGAGCCTGGAACTGCTCGAGCGCATGCGCGCGGGAGAGATCGAGGAAGGGCGCATGACGCTGCGCGCGCGCATCGACATGGGCTCGCCGAACCTGAACCTGCGCGATCCGGTGCTCTACCGCATCAAGCGCGCGCCGCACCACCGCACCGGCGATGCCTGGTGCATCTATCCGTCGTACGATTTCGCGCACGGGCAGGAGGATGCGATCGAGGGCATCACGCATTCGATCTGCACGCTGGAGTTCGAGGACCACCGGCCGCTCTACGACTGGTTCATCGAGCAGCTGCCGGTTCCGGCGCGCCCGCGTCAGTACGAATTCGCGCGCCTGAACCTCAGCTACACGGTGACCAGCAAGCGCAAGCTGCGCCAGCTCGTCGAGGAAGGCCACGTGAGCGGTTGGGACGATCCGCGCATGCCCACGCTGTCGGGGCTGCGCCGCCGCGGAGTCACACCGGCAGCGATCCGCGACTTCGTCGAGCGCACCGGCGTCAGCCGGGCCGACGGCCTGGTGGATCTCGGCATGCTCGAGTACTGCATCCGTGACGACCTCGACAAGAACGCGCCGCGCGCGATGTGCGTGCTGCGTCCGCTGAAAGTCACGCTGCTCGATTACCCGGCGGACCGCGTCGAGCAGTTGACGGCGCCCGCGCACCCCGCGCGTCCCGAGCTCGGCGAACGCACGCTGCCCTTCGGTCGCGAGCTGTGGATCGACCGCGAGGATTTCCGCACCGAGGCGAACAAGGACTTCAAGCGCCTGGTGGCCGGCGGCGAGGTGCGCTAGCGCAACGCCTACGTGATCCGCGCCGACGAGGTGGTGCGCGACGCGCACGGCGAGATCGTCGAGCTGCGCTGCAGCCACGATCCCGCGACGCTGGGACGCAACCCGTCCGACGGACGCAAGGTCAAGGGCGTGATCCACTGGGTCGAGGCCTCGCAGGCGCTCGACTGCGAGGTGCGGCTCTACGACCGCCTGTTCCTCGATCCGCAACCCGACGCGGGCGAGCGCAACTTCATCGACAACCTGAACCCGCACAGCCTCGCGGTGCTGCGCGGCTGCAGGGCCGAGCCCGGGCTGGCCGCACTGCCCACCGGCGCGAGCTGCCAGTTCGAGCGCGAAGGCTATTTCTGCCGCGATCCCGAGACCGGGGAAGGCGGCGCCGTGGTGTTCAACCGCACCATCGGGCTGCGCGACACGTGGTCGGGCTCCGCGGCGGCGAAGGGGTAGGGCGATGGGCTTGCAGATCCACAACTCGATGAGCCGGCGCACCGAGGCGTTCCGGCCGCTGGTGCCGGGGCGCATCGGCATGTACGTCTGCGGCATCACGGTCTACGACTACTGCCACATCGGGCACGCCCGGCTGCTGGTGGCCTTCGACGTGGTGGCACGCTACCTGCGCGCGCGCGGCTGGCAGCTCGAGTACGTGCGCAACATCACCGACATCGACGACAAGATCATCCGTCGCGCTGGCGAGAACGCCGAGCCGCTCGAGGCGCTCACCGGGCGCATGATCGCGGCGATGCACGAGGACGAGCGTGCGCTGGGCAACCTGCCGCCGGACCGTGAACCGCGTGCGACCGCGCACATCGACGACATCCTCGCCATCGTCGCGCGGCTGGTCGACTCCGGCCACGCGTACCGGGCGCCGAACGGCGACGTGTACTACCGCGTGGCGCGCTTCGCCGACTACGGCAAGCTCTCGGGTCGCAAGCCCGACGAACTGCTGGCCGGCGCGCGCGTGGAAGTGGGCGAGGACAAGGAAGACCCGCGGGATTTCGTGCTGTGGAAGGCCGCGAAGCCCGGCGAACCGGCGTGGGAATCCCCGTGGGGGCCGGGGCGCCCGGGCTGGCACATCGAGTGCTCGGCGATGTCGATGCGCTGCCTCGGCGAGACCTTCGATATCCACGGCGGCGGCCCCGACCTGATCTTCCCGCATCACGAGAACGAGATCGCGCAGTCCGAGGCGGCCACCGGCAAGTGCTTCGCCAACTACTGGATGCACGTGGGTCCACTGCGGGTCGACGACGAGAAGATGTCGAAGTCGCTCGGCAACTTCTTCACCATCCGCGACGTGCTCGCGCGTCATCGGCCCGAGGTGCTGCGCTTCCTGCTGCTCGCGAGCCACTACCGCAGTCCGATCAACTACGCGGAGTCCAGCCTGCACTCGGCGCGCCAGGCGCTGGAGCGCTTCTACGCGGCGCTGCGCGACTTCGGCGACGTGGCGCCGCTGCCGGTGGCCGAGCTCGCGGGCAGCGGGCACTTCGAGCGTTTTTGCGCGGCGATGGACGATGACTTCAATACCCCGGGCGCCCTGGCGGCGATGCACGACCTGGCGCGCGAGCTGAACGCCGTCGCACGCGAAGGCGATGCGGGGCGCGCGCGCCGGCTGGCTGCTGAACTGCGCGGCCTCGGTGCGATCCTCGGCCTGCTGGCGGACGACCCGCTGGCGTTTCGCCGCGGCGGCGAGAGCGTCAGCGACGAGGCCTGGATCGACGCGCTGGTCGCCGAGCGCGTGCAGGCGAAGCAGGCACGCGACTTCGCGCGCGCCGACGCGATCCGCGCCGAGTTGCGTGAGCACGGGATCGTGATCGAGGACACGCGCGAGGGGTCGATCTGGCGCCGCGACGCGGGCTGAGCGCGGCAGCCGGGCAGGGATCAGAGGTTGACCACCGGTATCAGGCGGCCGTCGCGCCGACGGCGGTCGCCGAGGTGCATCAGCCACGCGTAACAGGCGCCGAGCGCCGCCAGGCAGCCGCCGACCCACAGCGCCGAGGCCAGCGGATGCGCGGCGAACGTGCCGGCCTGGTAGACGATCACCGCCAGCGTGTACGCGATCACCGTGTTCCACGTGGCCGAGAAGAAGGCCCAGAAGCCCCCGAGTTCCTTGTACAACGCGCCCAGCGTCGCGACGCAGGGCATGTAGAGCAGCACGAACAGCACGTAGGCGAAGGCACCGATCTGGCCGTCGAACAGGCTGGCCATCAGCCCGAGCGTGGTGTCGTGCAGGCCCTCCTGCTCGACGATCGCCGCGCGGTCGCCGATGTCGCCGAGTCCCAGCGGGTCGGTGATCGTCTCCCCGAGCGCCGCGAGGTTCGCTCCCACCGAGGCGAAGGCCTCGTCGAGCATCGCCCGCGGGTTGGCCGCGGCGCCGGCGTCGGTGCCCTCGCGCGCCATCGTCGTGTACAGCGCGTCCAGCGTGCCGACCACCACTTCCTTGGCGAAGATGCCGCTGAAAATGCCCACCGTGGCCGGCCAGTTGTCCTCGTCCAATCCCATCGGCGCAAACAATGGAGTGATCGTCTTGCCGATCTGCGACAGCAGCGAGCGCTCGGTGTTCTGGTTGCCGAAGCTGCCGTCGGTGCCCACCGAGTTCACGAAGTTCAGCACCAGCACCACGGCGACGATCGCCTTGCCGGCGCGCAGCACGAAGCCCTTCAGCCGGAACCAGGTGTGCAGCAGCAGCCCGCGCAGCGTCGGCACGTGGTATGGCGGCAGTTCGAGCAGGAACGGGGAGAGGTCGCGCGCGAGCAGGCGCCGGCGCAGCAGCAAGCCGGTGCCGATCGCCAGCGCGATGCCGATCAGGTACAGCGCGAACACCACGTTCTGCCCGTTGCGCGGAAACAGCGCAGCGGCGAACAGCGCGTAGACGGTGAGCCGCGCGCCGCAGGACATGAACGGCGCCATCATCGCCGTCAGCAGGCGGTCCTGCTGGGTATCGAGGCTGCGGGTGGCCATCACCGCCGGCACGTTGCAGCCGAAACCCACGATCAGCGGCACGAAGGCCTTGCCCGGCAGCCCCACGGCGCGCATCAGGCGATCGAGGATGAACGCCGCGCGTGCCATGTAGCCGGAATCCTCGAGGAAACTCTGGAACAGGAACAACGAGGCGATCACCGGCACGAAGCTTGCCACCAGCTGGACGCCGCCGCCGATGCCGTCGGCCAGCGCCGCCACCATCCACTGCGGCGTGCCGATCCCGGCCAGCGCGGAGCGCGGCAGCTCGACGAACAGCGCACCGGCCGCGAGGTCGAAGAAGTCGATGAACGCACCGCCGACGTTGATCGTGAAGGTGAACATCAGGTACATCACGCCGAGCAGCACCGGGAAGGCGAGCAGGCGGTTCAGCAGCACCCGGTCCAGCACCTCGGTGACGTTGACGCGCTTGCCCTGCTCGGTGCGCACCGCCTGGCCGACGATCTGCCCGATCGCACGGTAGCGGGCGGCGATCAGCGCGTCTCCCGCGTTGCCGCCCAACCTGGCCTCGAGCTCCTCGACGAGCGGCAGCACGCGCTCGCGCACCGACTCACCGATGCGCTCCAGCGCGGCGGCATCGCGCTCCAGCAGCGCGGCAGCCAGCAGCCGGCCGCTGGGGCCGGCCTGCGCCGGGTCCAGTGCCGCCTGCACGCCGAGCAATGCGTTCTCGAGCGCCGCGTCGAGCGCGAGCCGCGCGGGTGGCGGCTGATCGGTCTGCAGTTCGGCGCAGATGGCCTCGACCAGCGCGCGCACGCCGTCGCCGCGGCTGGCGACCAGCGGCACCACCGGACAGCCGAGGCAGTTCGCCAGCCGGTGCGGATCGACGTGCAGCCCCTGCGAGTGCGCCACGTCGATCATGTTCAGCGCGACGACCACCGGCACGTTGGCGTCGAAGATCTGCGAGCTGAGGTAAAGTCCGCGCGCGATGCTCGCCGCATCGACGATATTGACGATCAGGTCCGCCTCGCGCGACAGCACGTAGGCCTGCGCGATCTGCTGGTCGATCGCGTCGTCGTCGCGCGAGACGTGCAGCGAAAAGGTGCCGGGGAGGTCCACCACCCGGATGTGCAGCCCTTCGTGGGTAAACGTGCCGGTCTTGCGCTCGACCGTCACGCCCGGCCAGTTGCCTACGCTCTGGTGGGAACCCGTCAGGCGGTTGAACAGCGTGGTCTTGCCGCAGTTGGGATTGCCGACCAGCGCAATGGTAAAGGACTTGCCGTTCACAGCAGTTCCACGCGCAGTGCGGCGGCCTCGGCGCGGCGCAGGCTGAGGCGAAAGCCACGCAAGGTGATCTGCACCGGATCGCCGAGCGGGGCGTTGCGCACCACGGTGAACTCGGTGCCCGGCGTCAGTCCCATGCTGAGCAGGCGGTTGCGATAGTACTCGGGCATCGGGCCAAAGCCATCGACGCGCGCCCGGTCACCGGGACGAAGCTGGGCAAACAGGGCAAGGTGTTTTTCCATGTTCGCAGCTTATACAACAATAGGAATGATTCGCAACAATAGGTATGCGCAGGAATGCCGCTGCCGGGTGCCGCTGCCGGGTGCCGCTGCCGGGTGCCGCTGC
>CAUJIL010000024.1 GCA_963204845.1 Pseudomonadota bacterium
GCGTCCTACCCGTGCTGCATGGTGACGTCCTGCTTCACGACCTTGCCGGACTTCTGGACCTCGCCCTCCTTGATCGCGCGCGGATCGATCTGGCACTTGGTGACCGCGCCGCGCAGCACGTCCATCATCTGCTGCAGCTGGAACTCGGCCTCGGCGTGCAGCGTGACGACGCGCTCCTTGCGCTCGAAACCGCAGTCGACGCCCTTGAAGTCGAAGCGGTTCGCGATCACGCGCGTCGCCTGGTCGACCGCGTTGGTGAACGCGTGCAGGTCCACCTCGGACACCACATCGAAAGACGGCATCGGCTCCTCCCCTGGCATGCAAGCGGCGCGGCGCAGCCCACTGCAGCGCACACCGATGGTGGATAATGGCGCGATGACGATCGCCCCGCCCGAACCCCTGACCGCACCCTGGCACGTGCTCGGCACCGGTGCCATGGGCTGCCTGTGGGCCGCGAACCTGGCGGCCACCGGGGGAAACGTGACGTTGATCGCGCGCGACCGTTCGCGCCTGGCAGGGTATCACGGCATCACCCTCGAGACAGCCGCCGGCGCCGAGCCGTTCGCGGTCGCGCTCGAATGCGCCGACGGCACGACGCCCATCGACCGCCTGCTGGTGTGCACCAAGGCCTATGACGTGAGCGGCGCGCTCGGCGGTGTCGCGCACCGGCTGGCGGCCGGCGCCGCGGTGGTGCTGCTGCAGAACGGCATGGGCTTCCACGACGATGCCCGGGAGCTCGCGGGTCGTGCCCGGCTGTACTGCGCGCTGAGCACCGAGGGCGCATGGTGCCCGGCACCGTTTCACGTGCGCCACGCGGGACGCGGTTTCACGCTGCTCGGCCGCTATCCGCGCGGCACGCTGGCCGATGCCGCGGCGCTGGCGGCGGACCTGCCGCGCGATCGGCTCGAGATCCGCCCGGTGGCCGACGTCGAAACAGAGCTCTGGCGCAAGCTCGCGGTGAACTGCACGATCAACGCCCTGACCGCGCTGCACGGCTGCCACAACGGTGCGCTACTGGAGCCGGGTCCGCAGGGGGAGGAATTCGACGCGCTGTGCCGCGAGATCGTCGCGATCCTCGGCGCGCTTGGCCATTCGGCGCTGGCCGCCGAACTGCCGGAACTGGCAACTGGCGTGGCACGACGCACCGCGGCGAACCGTTCCTCGATGCTGCAGGACGTGCTGGCCGGACGACGCACCGAGATCGACTGCATCAACGGCTTCCTGGTGCAGCGAGCGCACGCCATCGGCGTGGCCTGCCCTCTCAACGAATCACTGTGCGCCCGCATACATGCGCTGAAGCGGGGACCCGGCCTGCGGCCGGGCGATGCCGAACCCTCATGACGCGTCCTCTCTGCCTACTACTCCTGCTCTGTCTGTCGCTGGCCGGCCGGGCCGACGCGCCAGCGCCCCAGCGCGTGGTGTCGCTGAACCTGTGCACCGATCAACTGCTGGTGATGCTGTTGCCGCGCGAACGCATCGCGATGCTGAGCCAGCTTGCCACCGACCGCTCGCTGTCGTGGGTCGCCGGGCAAGCCAGCGGTATCGCCCGCTTCGACGGCTCGGTCGAGCGCATCGTGCAACTCGAACCCGACCTGATCCTCGCCGGCACGCTGGCCTCGCGCGACAGCATCGCCGCGCTGCAGCGCCTCGGGTATCCGGTGCACACGATCGCGATGCCCGAGACCATCGCGGATTCGCTGGCGTTCATCGAACAGGTGGCGACGCTGGTCGGTGCGCCGGCCGCGGGACGGGCGCTGATCGACCGCACCACCCACCGGCTCGAGGCGGCACGCAGCGCATCGCGTACGCGCACGCATCAACTCACGCTGATCTACCTGCCCAACGGGCTGAGTCCGGGGGCAGGCACCCTGAAGGACGAGCTGCTGGCACTTACCGGCTGGCGCAACCTTGCACGCGAACGCGGCATCGACGGGTACGGATCGATCGCGCTCGAGGACCTGGTGCTGCACCGCCCGCAGCTCGTGATCTTCGATGCCGTCGACCTGGAACATACCTCGATGGCGCAACAGCTGCTGCGCCATCCCGCGCTGCGGCGCCATGTCGCCACGCGCGCGATACCAACCGCGACCTGGATCTGCGGCGGCCCGCAGATCGCCGAGGCTGCCGAGGCGCTGGCGTCGGATCCCTGACCCGGAAACGCCCGTAGGTTCGGCCTGTGGCCGAACAGGGTTTGCACGAATGTCCGCAGGGCGGGTATCAACCCGACGGGTGATCGCGGGTGTGGCCAGCATCGTCGGCATGAATGCCGACCTACGTAGTGCACCACCAGATCGACATCGGGACCGCGAACATCGCTTCACCGAATGCGACACACTCACGGCCGGTGTACAGCACGATGCCACGCTTGAACCGTTTGGCCTCGGTTTCCTGTAGATGGCGCAGGCCTTTGAAATCCCTGCCTGTCACCGTCGCAGCAGCCTTGACCTCGATGCCGGTGAGGGTGCCGTGCCGATCCTCGAGCAGGAAGTCGACCTCCACACCCGTCTGCGTCCGATAGTGCGAGAGCGAAAGTCCGCGCGCCGAAAACGCGAGATGCTTCAACAGCTCGGAACAGACGAAAGTCTCCACCAGGTCACCCGGCAGGCCGGGCACGTCGGCGAGCCTGTCCGCGTCGTAGCCTCGCAGGTGTGCGAGCATCCCGGAGTCGGGAAGGAACACCTTCGGTGCCTTGACCAGCCGCTTGAACGGATTGCGCTCCCACGCCGGCACGCGCTGGATCAGGAACAGCGTCTCGAGCAACGTGAAGTAGCGCTTCAACGTGCTCTGCGTGAGCGAGCTGCTGCGCGCCAGCTCGGCAAAGTTGAGCAGGCTGGCGCTGCGGTGCGCGAGAAGTCGGACGAGATTCGGCATTTCGAGGAGTTGCTCGAGGTTGGCCAGCTCGCGCACGTCGCGCTGCACTACCGCCCGCAGGTAGCTGTCGAACCAGGCGTCACGGCGGCGCGACGTACCACGCGCCACCGCTTCGGGGAAGCCTCCGGCCAGCAGCGCGTCGATGAACATGCCACGTTCGCAAGGCGGCACCGCACCGACGCAAAGGTCACCGTCGAAGAGCCATTCGGCTCGATTGAGCCGGGATACGCCTGCGCGCTCGGCACAGGAGAGCGGCAGCAGCGGCACGATCTCCATGCGCCCGGCCAGCGATTCCGCCAATGCCGGCAACAGCATCACGTTTGCCGAGCCGGTCAGCAGGAAACGACCGGCCGCCTGGCGATGGGCACGCGCGCGGTCGACCGCCGCCTTGATGGCCAGAAAGAGTTCGGGAACGCGCTGAATCTCGTCGATAACCACTGGCCCGGCAAGTGCATCGATGAATCCGGCCGGGTCGGATCGCGCCGCCGCGAGCGTGGTGTGGTCATCCAGCGTCAGATAACGGCGCGGTGTGCTTTCGGGAAGCGACTGCGCGAGCGTGCTCTTGCCGGTCTGACGCGCGCCATTCAGCAACACCACGGGTGTGTCGGCCAGCGCCTCGAGAAGCAGCGGAGTGATATGGCGATCGTACATGCAGATGACTCTAGTTACCGACATACCGAAAATCAACTACTCAATGGTTGAAAATCATCCAGGTATGCGCATCCGCCCTTGCGCTGTCCGGTTGACACGGGCAAGGCGCGGGCACTAAGGTGCCGGCCCTGTCGCGGACGGTGTCCTGCGGCGCCTCGGCCAAGGCCGGCGGCGACGCGGGATGAAACGGGAAGTCTGGTGCGAATCCAGCGCTGCCCCCGCAACGGTAAGTGAGAACAGGACCGGCAACGAGCCACTGTCGCAGACGCCACGGGCGTTGGATGGGAAGGCGCCGGGTCCGGATCGCAGGATCCGCTCACGAGCCCGGAGACCGGCCTTCCGCGTTTCACTGCGATCGAGCGGCGGGCTCGGCGGGTGGCGCGTACCTGCCGGTCGCCTCATCCCTCCCCCTCCCCCCGGACGCACCACGTCACGACACAGGGCCCGGGGAGGGACCATGAACGTCAACCATCGCATCATTCCACTCGCCTTGCTCGGCGCCTTCACCACACTCGAGGCCGCCGCCGCGAACACCATCGAACAGATCGTCGTCACCGGACTGCGCACCGAGCACAGCCTGCTCGAGACCCCCGTGGCGATCAGCGTCATCACGCGTGAGGACATCGAGCGCAGCGGCGCGCTGACCATCGCCGACGTACTGCGCGGGCGCGCCGGACTGCAGATCCGCGACACCATCGGTGACGGTGGCCGCGGCGTGCTGGTCGCGATGCGCGGTTTCGGCGAGAACGCCGCGAACAACACGCTGGTACTGGTCGACGGCCGCCGGCTGAACAACCCCTCGCTGGCGGCGCCGGACCTCAACAGCATCGCGCTCGCCGACATCGAACGCATCGAGATCCTCCAGGGCGGCGCCGGCGTGCTGTTCGGCGACCAGGCGGTAGGCGGCGTGCTGAACGTGATCACGCGCCGGCCCGCGAACGCCGCGGTCGACGTGCAGGCCGGCGGCGGCTCGCACGACAACCGGCGACTCGCGCTGAACGCGAGCCAGCGCTTCACGAACGGCATCGGTGCACGCTTCGGCGCCGAGCGCCGCGAAGCCGACAACTACCGCGACAACAACGCCTCCGACTACCGTCGCGCCGGCCTGGTGCTCGACTACGAATGGAGCGACGGCACGCTGTTTGCCGAAGTGCAACGCATCGACGACGACCTCGAACTGCCCGGCGCGCTGCCGGCGGCGCTCGCGCGCCAGAACCGTCGCCAGAGCCTGAACAGCGGCGACTTCGCCGACCTCGAAACCACCACCGCGCGCGTCGGCGGCAGCTATGCCCTGACGCCGGTGTGGTCGCTGGAAATGGAGCTGACCGAGCGCGACAGCGACGGACGCGGCTACCAGTCCGCCGCCAATACCAGCGACACGCGCATCACCAGCGCCAACCCGCGCGTGATCGGTCGCTTCGCGCGCGAGACCGGCACGGCCACGCTGACGATGGGCTTCGACGCCACGAACGCGGAGTACGTGCTCGACATTCCCGACTTCTTCTTCCGCACCGACATCCGCCAGGAGCAGCGCGACGCCTACGCGCAGCTGCTGTACCCGCTCACCCGCACGGTACAGGCCTCGCTGGGTGCCCGCCGCTCGCGCGTGGACGACCGCAACGATGTCTCCGGGCTCGAACACGACGACGGCGAGACCATCACCACCGCGTCGATCGCCTGGCAGTTCCGCCCCGACCTGCGCGTGCTGCTGCGCCGCGACGAGGTGCTGCGCTACGCCAACGTCGACGAGAACGGCTTCACGCTGCCGTCGGTGAGTTTCCTGGCGCCGCAGACCGGCGTGTCGTGGGAGGGCGGCGTGGAATGGTTCGGCACGCAGGCCGGCGGCCGCGCGATGCTGTTCGAACTCGAACTCGACGACGAGATCCTCTACGACCCCGCGGCGCTCGGCCCGGGCGCGCAGTGGGGCATGCTGCGCGCCAACATCACCCTCGAGTCCACGCGCCGGCGCGGTGCGCTGCTCGAATGGCGCTGGCAGTCTTTGGACCGGCCGAGCCTTGTCGGCAGCTACACGTGTACCGACGCCGAACTGACCGCCGGCAACGCCGAC
>CAUJIL010000025.1 GCA_963204845.1 Pseudomonadota bacterium
CGAAGGCGAGGCCCTTTTCCTCTGGCCTCGGCGCGTTCCAGTCGAGCGATGGACGGCAACCGGATCGCGCAGGTCCTGGTGACACCGGCCGCACGACGCCCGAACCCGATCAGCGACCGCTCGCGCCCGCTATGAGCTGCAGTGCCGGCAGCACCGGCCCCAGGCGCACGAACAGGTCGCGCTGGCGGGGCTGCAGGGCCGCATACGGCGGGCCGAACACCACGTTGACCGCGTCGACCAGTCCGCCGTAGCGCTCGGCGAGCTTCTGCGGCAATTCATCGAGCAGGCCGACGATCGCGAAGGTCTCGAGCATCGCGTCGCTGACCAGCGCCGGCATCTCGTCCCAGCGGCCCTCGCGCGACAGCGCAATGAGCCGCTCGCCGACGCCGTCCCAGCCGTGGTGGCGCATCACGGCCGCATACGAGGCCGTCGCGGCGTAGAACGAGATGTGCTTGCGGATCAACTCGACCGACTGCGCCAGTTCGGTGGCGTCGCTGCCGGTGGCGAAGAACGGGTTGATCGCGAACTCGATGTCCGCCAGCGAGCGGCCCGCCGCCGCCGCACCCGCGGCCACGGCCGGGCGGATCACGTCACGCAGATACTCCGGGGTGTTCAGCGGATGCATGCGGATGCCGTCGCCCAGTTCGCCGGCGAGCCGGCAGTTGTAGGGGTTCACCGCCGCCACGTGAATCGGCACCGCGCCCACGCCCGCGATCGGGCCGGGGTTGAAGAACGGGTTGCTCAGCGTGAACTGGTAGTACTGGCCGCGGAAATCCGGCTTCGCGCCGGTGCGGAAGTGTTCGTGGATCGCCTTCACGCAGAGGATGTATTCGCGCAGCCGCGGCCCCGGGGGCGACGGCCACGGCGTCGAGTAGCGGCGCTCGTTGTGCGCCCGCACCTGGGTGCCCAGACCCAGCACGAAACGCCCGCGCGAGAACCGCTGCAGGTCCCACGCGAGCTGCGCGGTCACGAACGGGCTGCGCGGAAACGAGATCGCGATGCCGGTGCCGATGCGCGCGCGGCGCGTGTGCTCGGCCAGGATCATCTGCGAGAGGTAGGGATCGTGGCCGGCCTCGGGCACCAGCAGGCTGTCGTAACCTAGCCGATCGAGTTCGCGCGCGTGGGCGGCGAGTTCCTCGATGCTGTCCGGGGCGGTGATCGTGGCTTCGATTCTCATCGACGGTCTCCGGCTGCGCGTGTGGCTGGCGAGGGCGATTATCGGGAATGCGCGCGCCCCCGTATACTCGCCGCCACGATCTACAGCAGGAACCCCGCGCCGGCGGCGCCATGCCAGCACCTGATGCACCCCCGCGCCTCGGCGTGATCAGCAACCCGCACAGCGGCCGCAACCGGCGCGAGCTCGACGCCGTCAGCGCGTTGCTCGCCGGTGCGCACGGCGTTCGTCACGTGGTCACGCAGGATCCGGAGCAGTTGGCCGCGACGCTGGCACACTTCGCCCGCGACGGGGTCGACACGCTGGCGGTGAACGGCGGCGACGGCAGCCTGGCGCGCGTGGTCGGCCTGCTGGTCGAGGGCTCGCCGTTCGCCAGCATGCCGCTCGTCTGCGCGCTGCCCGGCGGCACCTCGAACGTGACCGCCGCCGACACCGGGATGCGCGGCGGCCTGCCCGACGCGCTCGCACGCTTGCTGGCGTGGCACCGCGGCGACGCCGGCGAGGTGCGCCGGATCGTGCGTCCGGTGATCGGCGTGCGCGACGCGAACGGCCGCGCGCTGGGCCACGGCTTCATCTTCGGCGCCGGCGCCGTGGTCGATGGCATCGAGTACTGGAACCGCCGCGTCAAGGCGCACGGTCCGCGCGGCGACGCCGGCCCGGGGCTGGCGCTCGCACGCACGCTGTGGGGCATGCTGCGCGGCCACGAGGGCTTCGCGGAGCCGCTGCGCGCGCGACTCACCGAGGCGGGCGGTGCGCCGCTCGACGGCGTGTTCCGCCTGATCGTGGCCAGCGCGCTCGAACGGCTGTTCCTCGGCATCCACCCGTTCTGCGACGAAGGCACCGGACGGCTGCTGTTCACCGCCGTCGAGCGCCGCGCGCCGTATTTCCTGCGTTCCCTGCCGCCGCTGCTCAGCGGGCGCCGCACCCGCCGCATGACGCCGTCCAACGGCTACCACAGCCACCGCATCGACGCACTCGGGCTCGACTTCGACGGCGTGTTCACGCTCGACGGCGAGCTCTACCGCAGCACCGACGCACCACGACCGCTGCAGCTCGCGGTGGCCGGCGAAGTGCGCCTGCTGGGACTGCCGCGATGACGGTCTTCGGTCCGCTGTACATGCCTTCGGGCAGTGCGCAGGGTGCGCTCGAGGCGCTGCTCGTCTCGCTGCGCGCGCGCCACGGCGAGGCGATCGACGCGGTGCTGTTCTATGGCTCCTGCCTGCGCAGCGGCGAGCTGCTCGACGGTCTGGTCGACCTGTACGTGATCGTGCGCGAGTACCGCGCGGCGCACGCCGGTGCGCTGGAGGCGCTGGCGAACCGCGCGCTGGCGCCCAACGTGTACTACCTGCAGGCCGAATCCGCGGCCGGCACCGTGCGCAGCAAGTATGGCGTGTGGTCGCTAAGCGACCTGCAACGCGCCGTGTCGCCAGCGTGGTTCGAATCCTACGGCTGGGGCCGGCTGTGCCAGCCGGTCGCCGTCGTGCACTACCGCGACCAGCCATCGCTGGAGGCGGTGCGCGCGGCACTGCGCCGGGCTGCGATCACCTTCCTCGACCGCACCTTGCCGGCGCTGCCGGCCAGCGCCCCGCTGCCCGGACTGTGGGCTCAGGCACTCGCGCTCAGCTACACGACCGAGCTGCGCGTCGAGGGCGGCGGTCGCGCCGCGACGCTGGTCGAGGCGAACCGCGCGTTCTTCGAGGCGGCGACGCGCGAGGTGCGCGCCGCGCTGCGCTGGCCGCTGGAACTCGACGGCGAGCGCGCGCGCAGCGAGGTGCCGCACGCCGCACGACGCCGCGCGCGGCTCGCGTGGCGGCTGCGCCGCGTGCAGGGCAAGCTGCTGTCGATCGCGCGGCTGCTGAAGGCGCTGGCGACCTTCGAGGGTGGCTTCGACTACATCGCGTGGAAACTCGAGCGCCACAGCGGACGCCGCGTCGAGATCCCCGAGCGCGTGCGCCGTCACCCGCTGCTCTTCGTCTGGGGGCTGCTGTGGCGCCTGTGGCGCGACGGGGTGCTGCGATGAGGCCGCGTATCCTCGACTGCACCCTGCGCGACGGCGGCTACCACACCGGCTGGCGCTTCGATGCCGGACTGGTCACGGCGTACCTGCACACGCTCGCGGCGGTCGGTGTGGACATCGTCGAGCCGGGCTTCCGTGCGCTGCGCGAACTGCCCGGCGCCGGCCCGTTCGCCCACGCGAGCGACGCCCTGCTCGATACCCTCGACATCCCGCCCGCGCTGGACGTGGCGGTGATGGTCGATGCCGACGACGCGCTCGCGGCGGCCGAGGATGCCGGCGCCGCGATCGCACGCGCCTTCGCACCGCGCGCCGCCTCGCGGGTGGCGCTGGTGCGCATCGCGGTGCGGCTTGCCGACCTCGGGCGCAGCCGCGCGATCGCCGAGACGCTGGCACGCCTCGGCTATCGCGTCGGGCTGAACCTGATGCAGGTCGCTGGCATCGCTCCCGCGCGGCTCGCGCAGGCGGCGCGCGACATCGAAGGCTGGGGTTGCGTGCAGATCCTCTGCCTCGCGGATTCCTTCGGTGCGCTGGATCCGGCCACGACCGGGCGCACCTGCGCGGCGGTGACGGCGCAGTGGCACGGCGAGCTCGGCTTCCACGCGCACGACAACCGCTCGCTGGCGGTGGCCAACACCCTGGCGGCGATCGCGCACGGCGCGTGCGTGGCCGATGCCACGGTCGCCGGCATGGGGCGCGGCGCCGGCAACGCGGCGCTCGAACTGCTGCTCTGCGAGCTCGACACCGGCGGCGTGCACGACGAACGGCTGCGGGAACTGCAGCGGCTGTGCGAACGGCATTTCGTGCCGCTGCGCCGCCGCCACGGCTGGGGACCGGGTTTCTACTATCACTACTGCGCATTGCGCGGCATCCATCCGATGTTCGCGCAGACGCTGATCGGTGACCCGCGCTATTCGCCCGAGGAGCGCTTCGCGGCGCTGCGCGCGCTCGCGGCGCGCGACGCGAGCCGCTTCAGCCGCAGCGAGATCGAGCTGACCATGCACGCCTTCGCGCCTGCCGTGCCGCCCGCCGCGGCCCGCGCCGTACCGGATCTGGATCGCTTCGCCGGCGCCGAGGTGCTGCTGATCGGCGCCGGCGACGGGGCACGCCGCCACGCGCGCGAGCTTGCCGACTACATACGCGCCCGGCGGCCGCTGGTGCTCGCGCTGAACCGCCAGGACGCGATCGACCCGCCGCTGGTCGATGCCTTCGTCTGCATCGATGCGCTGCGCCTGCTCTGCGAGGCGAGCCACCTGGCCGCCAGCGGCAAGCCGGTATGGACGCCGCGGCGCTTGCACGACGCGCAGACCCGCGCCACGTTGCACGACGCCACCGTGCTCGACTACGACTGCGAGTTGCGCGAACACCGCTTCGAGGCGCACCGCGACGGCTGCGTGCTGCCGGCACCGCTCGCCTGCGCGTACGCGCTCGCGCTGTGCGTGGCCGGCGGCGCCCGCCGCGTGCTGCTGGCCGGCTTCGACGGTTTCGCGGCCGGTGATCCGCGCCAGCAGGAAATGCTCGCGTTGCTCGCGCTGGCGCGCCCGGCGCTGGAGCGCGCGGGTGTCGCGCTCGCCGCGGCAACGCCCACCAGCTACCCCGTCCCCTGCGGTGCCCTGCATGTCGCAACCAGCTGAGTTCGCGATCGTGATCCCGGCCCGCTTCGCCTCGTCGCGTTTTCCGGGCAAACCGCTCGCCGACATCCACGGCAAGCCAATGATCCGCCACGTCTGGGAGCGCTGCTGCGCCGCTGCCACGCGCGATCGCGTGTTCGTCGCGACCGACGACACGCGTATTCGCGCGACCTGCGAGTCCTTCGGCGCCCGCGTGATCATGACACCGGCCGAGTGCGCCACCGGCACCGATCGCGTCGCCCGAGCGCTCGAAGGGATCGACGGCAGCTTCATCGTGAACGTGCAGGGCGACGAGCCGCTGATCGACCCGCGCGACATCGTGCGGGTCGCCGACACCTGCCGGCGCCTGGGTGCGCGGGCGGTGGTGAACGCGATGACGGCGATCACCGACGAGCGCGAGTTCCGGTCCCGCGACGTGCCGAAGGTCGCGGCCGCAAGCGACGGCCGGCTGCTCTACATGAGCCGGGCGGCGATCCCGTGCAGCAAGAGCGGCGCCTTCGCCGGTGCGTACAGGCAGGTGTGCATCTATGCATTCTCGCGCGAGCATCTCGCCGCCTTCGCGGCCGCCGGCGAGCGCCCGCCGCTCGAACGGATCGAGGACATCGAGATCCTGCGCTTCCTGGACCTCGGCATCGAGGTGCGCATGCTCGATCTGGCGACCGCGAGCATCGCGGCCGACACCCCGGGGGACCTGGAGCGGGTACGCACGGCGCTCGGCTGAACGACCGCAATTCGCCGGTGCCAGAGCCAGGCTGCTTCTTTACAATGGCCCCCACCAAGGTCGACCCACCCCTCCTGAACCGGACCGCGCATGCTGATCGAGCGCTACCTCACTGCCGAGATCCTGCGGCCCTTCACCGCCGGACTCGCGATGCTGGCCACCGTGTCGGTGGCCTTCAGCACGGCCGTGCGCCTGTCGGAGGCAGCGACCGGGGAAATCGCCGCACCGGTGGTCGCCGAACTGATCTTCCTCAACACGCTGGTGTCGCTGGAGGTGCTGATTCCGACCACGCTGTTCCTCGC
>CAUJIL010000026.1 GCA_963204845.1 Pseudomonadota bacterium
CGGCGCAGCACCGTCAGGATGTCGTGCAGCGCGGCGCCGGTCGCCGAGGTGACCACGCCGAGATGCTGCGGAAAGCGCGGCAGCGCGCGCTTGTGCGCGGGCGCGAACAGGCCTTCGGCGGCCAGCCGTTCGCGCAACGCCTCGAGTGCGCGCTGCAGCGCGCCGGCGCCGGCGGCCTCGATCTCCTCGATGATCATCTGGTACTCGCCGCGCGCGGTGTAGAGGCTCACCGTGCCGCGCACCAGCACGCGCTCGCCGTGGCGCGGGCGCAGGCGCGTGCGAGCGTTGCGGTTGCGGAACATCGCGCAGCGCAACTGTCCCTGTTCGTCCTTCAGCGTGAAGTACCAGTGGCCCGAACTCGGCGCCGAGAAGTTCGAGATCTCGCCTTCGACCCATACCGACGGGAACGCCGTCTCCAGCAGTTCGCGGCTGTGGCGGTTGAGTTCCGATACGCTGTAGACGCGCCGTGCGCCGCCGCCGTATTCCATTGCGTGTTCCCGAAGCTGCTGGACCCGGATCGTACACGCTTTCGCATCGATCCGGTTTGCGTCGGCATGAATGCCGACCTACGACGTAGGTCGGGTTTCACGGGGTGTCGCAAAACCTCGCGAAGCGTGCGGTGGCGATTTCGCACCGGTGGGCGTACGCCGCAGGGATGCGGCGTTCGAGCCTACAGGGATGTATTCACGGCGTCCCACGGGTGCGCAAACCCCGCTGCGCGCCGATACCGTGGCACGGCCCTTGTGCCTGCCGATCAGCCGCGGCTACCATGCCGCGCGCAGCCACGGACGCGTTCAGTGAGCGAAACTTCCCCTCCGCCAGCACACCAGCCCGGTCCCTTCGGGCGGTTGCTGCGTTTCTGGCGCAGCACCTTCGGCCTCAGTCAGGAAGAGCTCGCGCTGGAGACCGGTGTCTCGGCGCGCCACGTGAGTTTCCTCGAGACCGGGCGTTCGCAGCCGGGGCGCGGCATGGTGCTGGCGCTGGCGGGTGTGTTCCGGCTCGAGCCGCAGGACATCGCCACGCTGCTGGTGGCGGCCGGCTTCACGCCCGATCCGCCCGGCGTCGAGCTGCAGGCCCCCGAAATGCGCTGGCTGCACAAATCGCTCGAACTGAACATGCGGGCCCTCGATCCGTGGGCGGCCACCGTGCAGGACGAGTACGGTAACCTGCAGCTGGTCAACCGTGGGTGGCTCGCGTTGCTGCGCGAGCTGGTGCCGCCGGCGTTCCTCGCTCCCCCGATCAACAGCTACCGGATGTTCTTCGCGCAGGGCGGGCTGTGCGAGCGGCTGGTCGACTGGGAGGACGTCGCCTGCCGGCTGCTGATCACGCTGCAGCAGGAAGTGCTGCTGAGCGGCGAGGCGCACGCGGCCACGCAGTTCGCGGCGCTGCTCCACTATCCCTCGATCCCGGACGGTTGGGCGCGTCGTGGGGCCGGGATCGCGTTCCAGAACAGCTTCAAGCTGCGCCTGGCGATGCCCGACGGCGGCACCCGCACCTGGCTCTACACGGTCAACACGGTCGGCGCCACGCCGTACGTGGGTTCACCGCGGCTGCTGGTCAGCCTGTTGACGCCCGAGGATCTGCAGCGCGCCTACAGCGGCGCCGAGCTGCTCGCCGACGACACGCTGCGCCACCCGCTGCTGCACTACTGAATCAGCGGGCGGCCGGGAACAGGTTCGCCACGATCACCGGTAGCGCCGTTTCCACGCGCAGCACGCGCGCTCCCAGCGAGGCGGCCGTGAAGCCGGCGGCCGCGAACAGGCCCAGCTCGAACGCGTTAAAGCCGCCCTCGGGACCGATCGCCAGCGTCACCGGAGTGCTGCCCGCCGCCACGAGCGGCACAGCAGCGGCCGGATGTGCGACCACGCACCGGGTATCGGCGGCGATCGCGGGCAGCTCGTCCTCGACGAACGGCTTCAGGCGCGGGCGCAGCACGACCTCGGGCAGCACGGTGTCCACCGCCTGCTCCAGTCCGGCGCCGAGCGACGCGCCGATCGCCTGCGGCGCCAGCAACGGGCTCTGCCAGTAGCTCTTGTCGACCCGCCCGGCGTTGACCAGCCAGATGCGCTTGACGCCGAGTTCGGCGGCGCCACGCAATACGCGGCGCAGCATCTTCGGCCGCGGCAGCGCGAGCACCAGGCTGAGCGCAAGCGCTGGCGGTGGCGGGGAGTCGAGCCGGAAACGAATCAGCGCGTGCGCGTCCTCGAGCGCCTCCACGGTGCCCTCGCCGAGCGCGCCGTCGACGAGTCCCACGCGCAGCCGCCGTCCGGGCGCGGGAGGCCACAGGCCGGGGCGCGCCGGGTAGCGCGCAAATGCCACCGCGGCGAGGTCCGGCTCGCGCAGTTCGCGCGGCGCGAGCAGCAGCAGGTTCATCGCGCCACCGGCACCGCCCACAGATCGTAGTCGTCGGCGCTCTCGACGCGCACGCGCACGATCTCGCCGGGGGTAAGTCCGTCCGTGTCCGCGATGTGCACCACGCCGTCGATCTCGGGCGCATCGGCACTGGAACGCGCGCGCGCGCCGTCGCCGTCGACCGCGTCCACGATCACGTCGATCTCGCGGCCGATGCGCGCCTGCAGGCGGTCGGCGCTGATTTCGGCCTGCAGTTCCATCAGCCGGTGCCAGCGCTCTTCCGTGACGTCCTCGGGCACCTGGTCCGGCAGCGCGTTGGCCGCGGCGCCATCGACTGGCGAATAGCGGAAACAGCCGACGCGGTCGAGTTCCGCGTCGTCGAGGAAATCGAGCAGTTCCTCGAACTCCTGCTCGGTCTCGCCCGGAAAACCCACGATGAACGTGCTGCGCAGCGCGAGATCGGGGCAGATGGAGCGCCAGTGCGCGATGCGATCGAGCATGCCCTCGGCGGTTCCCGGGCGCTTCATCGCCCTCAGGATGCGCGGGTTCGCGTGCTGGAACGGGATGTCCAGGTACGGCAGCAGCTTGCCCTCGGCCATCAGCGGCACGATGTCGTCGACGTGCGGGTACGGGTAGACGTAGTGCAGGCGCACCCAGATGCCGAGTTCGCCCAGCGCCTGGCACAGCTCGAGCATGCGCGTCTTCAGTGGCCGGCCGGCCCAGAAGCCGGTGCGGTACTTCAGGTCCACGCCGTAGGCGCTGGTGTCCTGCGAGATGATCAGCAGCTCGCGCACGCCGGCCTTCACCAGGCGCTCGGCTTCTTCCATCACCTCGCCGATCGGGCGGCTGACCAGGTCGCCGCGCAGCTGCGGGATGATGCAGAAGCTGCAGCGGTGGTTGCAGCCTTCCGAGATCTTCAGGTACGCGTAGTGCCGCGGCGTGAGCTTCACGCCCTGCGGCGGCACGAGGTCGACGAAGGGATCGTGCTCGCGCGCCGGAGCGGGCGCGTACTGGTGCACCGCGCCCACCACCGCCTCGTAGGCCTGCGGTCCGCTGACGCTCAGCACCTGCGGATGCACGCGCGTGATCTCCTCGGCGATCGCGCCCATGCAGCCGGTGACGATCACGCGGCCGTTCTCGCGGATCGCCTCGCCGATCGCGTCCAGCGACTCCTGCTTGGCGCTGTCGATGAAGCCGCAGGTGTTGACGACCACGATGTCGGCATCGTCGTAGGTCGGCACCACGCCGTAGCCGTCGAGGCGCAGCTGCGTCAGGATGCGTTCGGAATCGACCAGTGCCTTCGGGCAGCCGAGGCTGACGAATCCGACTTTGGGCTGGTTCATGGCGGGTCTCGCGCGGGCGGGGGCGCGTATTCTACGCAAGGCGCCGCGACGAGGCTAACCGGGCACGCGTGCGCGGAATTCCTCGCAGCGCCGGTGGTAGGCCGCCGTGGTCTTGGGCATCGGCACGCGCGCACCGGCCAGGTACTCGATCACCCGCTTGCCCTCGCTGATGATGCGCACTGCCTCGTCGGCGTTGCGCAGTTGCCGGGCGGTCGGATCGGCGGGCAGTCCGGGGCGGAAGTCGATCACGGCCTCGCAGGCAGCGACGAAGCGCGGCCAGACGCGGAAGATCACCGGGTCGCTCCGCATGGTTTCCGCCTCGAGCTTGGCCGCTGCCGCGAGCTCGCGGATGCGCTCGGCGAAGCCGTCGAAGCCGGGCAGCGAAGCGAAGACCTGCTCCATCCTCTCGGCCAGGCCGTCGATGTCGCGCATGGTGCGCGCGATCTTCATGTAGCGGCTCTCGTAGACGGTCGCGATCGGCAGCGTGAACGCCTTGAACGGCTCACCCCACAGTTCGTCGATGCCTTCCTCGCCGCTGTAGTGCTTGACGTAGCGGCCGAGCTCCAGCGCCTCCTTGAAGCAGTCGCCGCACTGCTTCATCAGCTCGTTGTCGACGCTGATCTCGACCCCCATCTCGGCGAGCCCGACGATCGTCGTGAACAGGTCGGTCGCGCGGTTGAACAGCGCACCGGCAAGCATCGCGGCGTTGACGCGCTTGCGCGCCGGGTCGGTCTCGGTCTCCCAGGCGGCGCGGGCGCGATCGAGCTTGCGCCCCGGGGTGTTGATGCCGTCCTCGGTATGGTGGAAGGCGCGCTTGGTCATCTGGTCGATGAGGCGCTTCTTCTCGGGCAGGGAGTTCTCCGGGGGAGCGTAGTAGCGGATCCAGTACCCTTCGTAGAAGATCACTGGTTTGCCGTCGAGCACCTCGAGGGTGCCGTCCTTCACTGCTTCGTTCATGTGACGCGGGCGCGATGCGCCCCCGGTGACCGGGATGGACCCATTATAAAAAAACCGTCCGCAGGCGGATCCGCCGCTGGCGGTGGTTGTAACTATTGCCGCCAAAATCGTCTCACGCCACCTCCCGCTGCGCCCGCCAGATGCGCCGAGGTCTGGGTGCGCGTCCCCCGGCTGGGTTAATATCGCGCCTCCCTGGCCGAGTCGGGCGTCACCGCGTTGAATTCCACTGACTGCAAGCGCGTGCTCATCACCGGCGGGCGCGGCCGCCTCTCCCGGCTCCTCGGCGTCGCGCTCGCGGAACGCGGGCACCATGTCGTGGCGAGTTCCCGCGTCCCCGGCACGCGGTTCATCGATTGCCGCGAGGCGGCCTCGGCCGCCTGCCTCGCGTCGTTCGATGCGGTGCTGCACCTGGCCTGGAGCACCGTGCCGGCGCTCGCCGAACGGTCTCCCGGCAGCGAGTGGGAGGCCGATCTGCCATGGCTCGCGGGGATGCTGCGTACGCTGTCCGGCCTGCCGCACGCAAGCCGGCCGCAACTGGTTTTCTTCTCTTCCGGTGGCACGGTCTACGGCGAGGCGCCGGCCGGGCGGGCAAGCCGCGAGGACGATCCCTGCCGGCCGATTGGCTGGTACGGGCGTGCGAAGCTTGCGGCCGAGCGGCTGATCGACGATTTCACGCACGCCTGCGGGCTCGAATCCACGGTGCTGCGCGTCGCGAATCCGTATGGCTATCTGCTCGACCCCGCGAAGCCGCAGGGTCTGATCGCGCACCTGCTGCACAGCGCGCAGACCGGGCGACCGGCAGTCGTGTGGGGCGACGGCAGTGCGCGCAAGGACTACCTCGCCGCCGCCGACCTTTGCGAGGCGGTGGCCCGGGTCATCGAATTGCGTGTGACCGGACTCTACAATCTGGGGTCGGGCGAGTCGCATACGGTGGACGAGATCATTGCGCTGGTGCACGCGATCAGCGGCAGCGCGTTCGCGGTCGAGTACCGCGAAGGCTTCGCGTGGGACGTGCATTGCAGCCGGCTCGACGTGCGGCGCATCGAGCAGCGCCTCGCGTGGCGCCCGCGGATCTCGCCTCACGAGGGTATCGCGCGCCTGTGGCGCGTCCAAACCACGGTTTCCTGATCAGGATGGCAACAGGATGAACGAGCGGATCGACACGGATCTGGGCGGGGACGCAGGTGACGCGGCGGCAGCGCCCGATTTCCAGGCGTTGGTGCGCGAAAGCGGGCTGTTCGATCGCGAGTTCTACTGCGAAACGGCCGGCGTCGACCTGGACGTCGAGGGCGCGATCGTGCATTTCCTCGAGCGCGGTGAACCCGACGGCGTATCGCCGGGACCCGATTTCGACGTCGGCTTCTACCACGCAACGTATCCGGACGTCGCCGCGGCCGGCATGAACTCCCTGGTGCACTACCTCGTGCACGGGCGCGGCGAGCACCGCTACACCGGGACCGCCGCGCTCGAGCGCGACCTCGCGATCATCGCCGGCAGCGGCCTGTTCGAGTTGCCGCTCTACGCCCGGCAGGCCGGACGGGTGTTCTTCACGCAGGCCGAGGCGATCCGTCATTACCTGTTCCTCGGCGAGTCGATCGATCTGAGGCCGAACGTGGATTTCGACCGCGATTTCTACCGCGGACGCTACGACGACGTGCACGGCAACGCGTTCACCCACTACCTGGCGCACGGACTGCGCGAATCGAGGGTCGCCTCGGCGCGCAAGCTGGAGCGACTGTGCGCATCGCAGGCGGCACGTGCGCTGTTCGACCATCAGCGTTATGCGCTGGATGCCGGACTCGAACCGGGCACCGAAGCCCCCGATGCGCTGGAGCATTATTTTCTCTACGGCGTGGAGCGCGGACTGCAACCGTGTGCGCGCTTCGACCACGAGTACTACCTCGCCAGCAACCCGGATCTCGCCAGCGCCAACGTGTCGCACTCCTATCATCCGTTCTGGCATTTCGCCGAGCACGGCGAGCGCGAGGGACGGCTGGCGTGGTACGACTTCGATGCCGCGATAGTGGCCGGAGGGCGCGTCTTCGATCGCAACCGGCCGACCTGCATCTGCGTGAATCACGCCGCGTCGCGCACCGGCGCGCCGCTGGTCGGGCTGGCCCTGGTGCGTACGCTCGCGGCGCGTTACAACGTGATCACACTGACCGGCTCCCGGGGCGAACTGGACGAGTCCTTCGGGCGCTTTTCCTGTCTCTACGGCGAATATCCGCCGTCGGCCGCCGCGTGCCGGCTGATGCTGAAGCAGTTGCTGCTGGCGCGACCGGTCGATTTCGCGATCACGAATTCGGTCGAGACCAGCCCGTTCATCGATGCGCTGGCGCATCAGCGCATCGCGACCGTGGCCCTGGTGCACGAGTTCGCGGAGTATTCGCATCCGAAGGGCAAGGTGGCGCAGATCGCGATGCAGGCAGACCGCTGCGTGTTTCCGGCCGAACTGGTGCTGGATTCGCTGCGCAAGGAATTCGAACGCGGGGCCGTCGCCGGCGAGCCGCTGCACTGCGTGGTGCGTCCCCAGGGACGGCTGGCGGCACTGCCGCGCGCAGCCGACGAGACGAGCCTCACGCGCGAGGAATTGCTCGCGTACCTGCGCGTGCCAACCAGCACCGAGGTGCGCATCGTCGTCGGCGCCGGCTACGTGCAGCCGCGCAAGGGCGTTGACATCTTCGTGCAGACCGCGATCCAGTTCCGGCGCCGCTTCGGGGAGGATTTCCGTTTCCTGTGGGTGGGCGAAGGCTACGAACCGGATACCGACATGCACTGTTCGGTGTGGATCCGCGACGCGATCGCCCGTGCCGGGCTCGCCGACCACGTCTTCATGCTCGACGCGCAGCCCGACCTCGACGCGGTGTTCGATCTGGCGGACGTCTTCTATCTGCCGTCACGGCTCGATCCCTTTCCGAACGTCGTGATCGATGCGCTGGCCGCCGGCGTGCCCGTCGTGTGTTTCGAGGCGGCTACGGGGTGCGCGGAATTCCTGCGCCGCCATCGCGCGCCGGCCTGGATCGCTGCGTACCTCGACCCGGCCGACGCCGCCGAGGGCCTGCTGCGCTGTCTGGACCCGGCGCATCTCGCCGGCTGCCGGCCCGGTTCCGAGATCGTGCGCGAGGAGCTCGATTTCGGGCAGTACGCCGCGTTCATCGAGCGCCAGGCTCTGCAGGCTCGCGCGGAACGCGCGGCCCGCGAACAGCGTATTGCCGCGTTGGACGGCAGCCGTTTCCTCGATCCGCTGTTCCACTGCGGTCGACCCGCGTGCGGGCGCGAGCCCGAACTGCTGAGTGACTACCTGACGGCTGCCGCCAGCGGCGTGCTGCTCCATGCGCCGCGCCCGGGCTTCGATCCGTTCCTGGCCCCGTCGGCCGACGCATCGCGGCGCTTCACGCACGATTGCCGGGACTATCGCGAGAACGTCGGCATGCCGGAAGGCGACGGCCTGCGCGCCGCGGTGCACCTGCACCTGCATTATCCGGAACTGGCGCGCCACTTCGCGGAAGCCTTCGCGCCGTGGCAGGAGCGCTTCGATTTCTTCGTCTCGCTGACCGACGAGGACGCGGCGCAGGACGTGGCAGTCGATTTCGGCGATTTTCGCTCGGTGCGTTTCGGTGTCTTCCCCAACCGCGGGCGCAATTTCGGTCCGCTGCTGAGTGGCGAGTTCGTCGAGGCACTGCGCGGCTACGACCTGATCGGGCATTTCCACGGCAAGAAGAGCGAGCACGGCGACGCGGGCGGGGGCTTCGGCGGGTCGTGGCGCGAGTTCATCCTCGAGACGCTGGTCGGACGGCGCGGCGAGGTGCTGCCTTTCGTGCTCGACTGCTTTGCTGGCGATCCACACCTCGGGCTGCTGTTCCCCGAAGACCGTCACCTGGTCGGTTGGGGTGCCAACCGCGGGCACGCGAGCGAACTGCTGGCGCGCCTCGGCGTGCGCGTCGAGGTGCCGGCCTACCTGCGTTTTCCGCTCGGCGGCATGTTCTGGGCCCGTCGTGCGGTGCTCGAGCCGCTGTGGGCGCTCGGGCTCGGGCCCGACGATCTGCCGGCCGAGCCGCTGCCGTACGACGGCACGCTGCTGCACGCGCTGGAGCGCGTCGTGCCGCTGCTGGCGGCGCACGCGGGGCACGGCTGGGCCACCGTCCATCGCGCCGGAGTGTCGTGGTGAGTGCGGCGCGCACGCCGGATCGCCCCGCCGGCGTGGTGCTGCACATCGGGCTGCCGAAGACCGGCAGCACGGCGGTGCAGAACTGGGGGCGCGCCAACCGTCGCGCGCTGGCCGCCGACGGCGTGTTCGTGCTGCCGGCAGTGATGGAAGCGCACCGGCTGGCGGTGGAGTGCATCCACAACGAGAAGCGGCTGCAATCGCCGGACGTGGCGAACATCCGCTCGCTGCCGTTCGCGGCGGCCAGCGAGGCGCTGCTCGCCGGACTCCGGGGCGCGGGGGTGCGCTCGGCATGCGTTTCGTCGGAGTACTTCTATCTGGCGGAACCTGCACGCGTCGCGGAACTGTTCGCCGGCCTCGGCGTGCCGGTGGCGCGCGTACTGTGCTTCGTGCGGCGCCAGGACGATTTGATGGCCTCGGGCTACAACCAGGATGTGAAGGGAATGGGCAGCAGCCGCCCGTTCGTCGCGCCCGGCTATCGTCGCGGCTACGACTGGTGTGCGCTGCGCGACGACTGGCAGGCCGCGTTCCCGGCGGCGGACATCGTGCTGCGCAATTTCGATTTCCACCGCGCGCGCGGCACGCTGGTCGAGGTATACGCCCGCGCGATCGGCGCCGGTCCGGTGCATGCGGCGCCGAAGGCGGAGCATACGAACGAGAGCCTCGGAGCCGAACTGCTCGAGATCGTGCGCGTGGCCAACGCCGAAGGCCTGCCCCAACTCGCACGCCTCGCGGTCGAGGCGCAGCAGGCCGGTCTCGGCGGCACGCCGTTCGCGTTCGCCGGACCCCTGCGGCGCACCATCCTCGAAGCTTACGCGGAGTCTAACGCGCGCCTCGCCGCGGACGATCCGGACGGCGAGTTCGCCGACTTCGCGAGCGCGGGGGGCGCGCGCGAGGGCATCGACCTGACGGGCATCTTCCCGGAGCGTTTCGCGCTGCGCTTCATGGCGTGGCTGGGCGAACGGCGCGGTTGACGCAACGAAGCAAAAAATACACATTGGCGGCCCTTCGTGGCCAGGTAAGCGAAGACGCAGGCAATCCATGAACGAATCCGGACCGATGATCATGAACCTCGGCGCTGCAGCGCCAGTTGCCACAGCCGCGCCAGGCGCCGCGGCCGACGCGCTGCCCGTCGAAGCGGCCGGCGCCCCCGCCGCCGGCATGAAGGGAATCCTCGACGTGTGCGGGCCGCAGGCGATCTCCGGCTGGCTGCACGACCGTGGCGATCCGCAGGCGCGGCTCGAATTCGAGGTGCTCGCCGACGGCGTGCAGGTCGCGCACGGGGTCGCGGATCGCTTCCGCAAGGACCTGCTCGATGCCGGCATCGGCGACGGGCGCCACAGTTTCAGCGTTCCGGTCCCGGAGGCGCTGTTCGACGGCCGGTCGCGGCGTATCGAGGTGCGCGAACTGCACAGCGGCTACCAGCTGGTCGGCTCGCCGGTCAGCTTCGACGGCGTGCGGGCCGCGCGCGGCGAGATCGTGCTCGACGGCACGGCGTTGTCGGGCCACGTCGGCCTGGACGATACCTCGGCCGACGTGTCCAAGGTGGAGGTGTTCGAGAACGGCAAGTCGCTGGCTACCGGCACCGGCTGGTACGACGGCGCCGACGCCGGCCGCGTGCGCTTCCATGTGCCGCTGCCGGCCAGCGTCTTCGACGGGCGCCCGCACGGTTTCCTGGTGCGCGTGGCGGGCGAGCCGATCGCGCTCGGCACGGCGGCGCTGGTGATGCCGTATCACCTGACGCCCGAGGAGGCGCTGCTGCGCCACGCGCGCGAGGGCATGAAGCCGGCGCTCTCGATGGCGGCCGGCTTCCGCTACGAGGCACTGGCGCGTTCGCTGCAGGCGCTGCCGGCGCGCGTCGCCGACCCCGCCGAGTTCGCCGCGCGCATCGCGCAGCTCGAACGCGCGCACGCGCGCCTGGTGCGCGGTTTCGCCGACACCGATCGTGACTTCGATCCGCTGGTGTTCCCCGCCGAGGCGGCGCCACGCGTCTCGATCGTGATTCCCGTGCACAACAAGTTTCCGGTGACCTACCACTGCCTGCTCTCGCTGCTGGTGGCGCCCAACGAGGCCTCGTTCGAGGTCATCCTGGTCGACGACGGATCGAGTGACGACAGCACCCGCATTCCCGAACTGGTGCAGGGCGTGCAGTACCTGCGCAACGACGAGGCGGCCGGTTTCGTGCGGGCCTGCAATCGAGGTGCGGGAGCGGCGCGCGGCGACTACATCGTGATGCTGAACAACGACACCGAGGTCACGCCGGGCTGGATCGACGAACTGCTGTGGACCTTCGAGCACTTCGAGGGCGTCGGCATGGCGGGCGCAAAGCTGCTTTATCCGGACGGCACGCTGCAGGAAGCCGGCGGCATCGTCTGGAGCAGCGGCAACCCGTGGAACTACGGCCGGCGCGCGAATCCGCACGACCCGCGCTTCTGTTATGCGCGCCAGGCCGATTACCTTTCGGGCGCCTGCGTGATGCTGCCGACCGCGCTGTGGAACGAGATCGGCGGCTTCAGCGAGACCTACGTGCCGGCGTACTTCGAGGACACCGATCTCGCCTTCCAGGTGCGCGACCGCGGTTACCGGACCGTGTACGTGCCGTCCGCGCAGATCATCCATTTCGAGGGCGTCAGCAGCGGCACCAGCGTCAGTTCCGGCATGAAGCGCTTCCAGGAGATCAACCGTCCGAAGTTCAAGAGCCGCTGGATCGGTGCCTGCCGCAACAACGGCAAGGAAGGCGTGGACGTCGAGTTGCACAAGGACCGCAACGTCGAGTTCCGCGCGCTGGTGATCGACGCCGAGACGCCGATGCCCGACCAGAACGCCGGCAGCTACGCCGCGATCCAGGAAATGCGCATGCTGCAGGCGCTGGGCTTCAAGTGCACCTTCGCCGCGTACAACATGGCCTACATGGGGCGCTACACCGAAGACCTGCAGCGCATGGGCATCGAGACTGTGTACGCACCGTTCGCCGCCAGCGTGAACGAGCTCATCGAGCGCCGCGGGCGCGAGTTCGACCTGGTCTACATCACGCGCTACTACGTGGCGCGCGAGTGCATCGAGCAGATCCGCCGCCACGCGCCCGGCGCGCGCATCGTGCTGATGAACGCGGACCTGCATTTCCTCCGTGAACTGAGGGCGGCACTGAACAGCCGCAATCCCGAGGACATCGCGCGATCGATCGAGACCCGCGACGCCGAGCTCGAGACGATGCGCAAGGTCGACCTGGTGCTCTCGTACACCGATGTCGAGAAGGCGGTGATCCTGTCGCACAACCTCGATTCGACACGCGTCGCGAAGTGTCCGTGGGTCTGCGACGCGGTCGGGACGGTGGAGCCGTTCGCCGCGAGGCGCGACGTCGCGTTCCTCGGCGGCTACAACCACGTGCCGAACCTCGAGGCGGTCGAGTGGTTCCTGCGCGAGGTGATGCCGGCGCTGCGCGCGGCCGTTCCGGGCGTACGCCTGCGACTCTACGGCAGCAAGGCGCCGAAGGAGTTGCGCGAGCTGTGCGCGACGCACGAGGACGTGGTGCTCGAGGGCTGGGTCGCCGACGTCGCCGAGGTCTATTCCACCTGTCGGGTGTTCGTCGCGCCGCTGCAGAGCGGGGCCGGCATCAAGGGCAAGGTGATCGGCGCGCTGGCCCACGGGGTGCCCTGCGTGCTGTCGCCGCTGGCCGCCGAGGGCATCGCGCTCGGCGACGGCGCCGAGGCGTTGATCGCGCGCACGCCGGCGGACTGGGTCGAGGCGATCCGCCGCCTGCACGAGGACGCGGCGGCGTGGGACGCGATGTCGCAGCGCGCGCACCGCTTCGCGGCGCAGCACTACGGGATGCAGCGAGGCGTCGCCGACATGCAGTCGGCGCTGCAGGAGGCGGAGATCTTCACCACCACCGACAACCGGACGCTGGCATGCCGCTGAGCGGCACCCGGTAGCCGAAACTACACACAAGCGAGGTAATCGTTCATGCAGGTTGATCAGCCCACGTTCCTGGTCGACGGGGTCAGCGCGATCGCGATCCACAACGGTGTGGCGCGGGTGCAGTTCATGCGTCTCGGCGTCGATGGCAAGCCGGTCAACAGTCATGAAATGCAGTTGCCGCTCGCGGCAGTGAAATCGCTGCTGGACGCGCTGCGCAAGATCCCCGCGGCATGACGATCATCAACAACACCTACCGCTTCATCTTCGTGCACGTGCCGAAGGCCGGCGGCACCTCGGTGACCTCGGCGCTCAGTGCGCTGACCAACTACTGCGACCAGGAGATCGGCGCGACCGTCTTCGGCGAGAAGATCCAGAGCGCCTATCGCGACCGCTTCGGCCTGGCCAAGCATTCCACGGCCGCGGAGATCCGCAACCTGGTCGGCGCCGTCACCTGGAGCCGCTACTTCACCTTCGGTTTCGTGCGCAACCCGTTCACGCGCGCGCTGTCGACGTTCCATTTCCTGCGCAAGTGGGAGGGGCCGAACAACGATTTCTTCGAACGCATGCGCGCGTTCGCGAGTTTCGACGAGTACGTGCTGTCCGACATCTGGGACCAGGGGCACGGGCCGGACCAGATCTTCCGGCCACAGGCCTACTGGCTGCGCTCGTCGCAGGGCAACCGTCCACTGACGGCCTACGTCGGCCGGCTCGAGACGATCGGCGAGGACCTGCGCCGGATCCTCGAGGTCGTCGAGGCGCCGCGCCAGGCGATCGCCGACATCGTCGTGCCGCACACCAACCGCAGCGTCGCGGCCGACGACCCCGCCGACGTGACCGCCGATGCGCGCGTGATCGCGAAGATCATCGAACGCTATCGAATCGACTTCGAGATGTTCGGCTACCCGCAGGCCGTTCCCGGTACCGAGTGAGCGCCGCGCGCATGACCCGTTTCGTGCTGCACATCGGACCGCACAAGACCGGCACCAGCTACGTGCAGAAGCAACTGGCCGAAAATCGCGGGATGCTGGCGCAGGCCGGCGTCCACTATCCGCAAACCGGCGTGACCGTGCAGTGGGGGCACCACGGCGTGCCGGCGGAACTGCTGCGCCACGGTGTGTCGGACTCGCTCGACCGGATCCTCAACGAGTCCGCCGGCTGCGACTGCGTGCTGCTGTCGTCGGAGAACTTCGACCGCCTCGGCGACGCGGAGGTGGCTGCGCTGGCCGCACAGTTGCGCGGCCAGCCGGTGACGCTGGTCTACGTGCACCGCGGCGCGGAGCGCCTGCTGCTGTCGAACTGGCAGGAGAATATCAAGCACGGCGACCCGACCACGTGGAGCGATTGCTTCCTCGCCCATTTCGCGCGGCCGCAGCGCAGCGAGATCCTCAATCCCTGCCGGCTGCTCGATCGTTATCGGGAAGCCCTGTCGGCCGAGGTGTGCATCCTCGACTATGCCTCCGAGGCCAACGGTGGCGATCTGGCACGCGCGGTGCTGCGCGTCGCGTCGGCCGGGGCCGCCGAGCGGATACGGACCGTGCCGGAGAAGGTCAACGCCTCGCGCCCGATCGTCGATACCGAGATCCATCGCGCGCTGAACGCGATGTACGTGGCGGATACCGGCAGACGCGCGGGGCGGTTGTTCGGCGGCGGCTTTGCGCCCGCGGCCGCCGCGCCCTACGCCGACTCGCTGGCGCTGCTGCGCCGCTGCGTGACCCGCGACCTCGTCGAGGCCGAGGTGCTGGGTTCCGGTATCGTCGCCTCGCTGCAGGAGCGCTTCGAGCGCCGGTACGGACAGTCGGTGGTCGGCAGGTTGTCGCCGCCGGACAGCGAATCGCAGCCGTACCGGCGGCCGTCGGCGAACTGGGTGCTGCGGCGCGAGGCGGTGGCGGCGTTGCGCGAAATGTATTTCCGGCTCGGGCAGGATGCCGGCGGCGGTTAGGCGGGCCGCGCGTGCGCGTGCGTTCCACTGTGCACCGGCAGCGGTTATGATGTCGCGCCAGTGTTCCTGCGTCCGGGTGTCGGTGCGCGTTCCGGCCGCCCGGCCGGTTCGACAATCCGGCGAAGGATCGCCTCCGTTGCGGAAGACCCGAATTTCCCCATGCCAGCGCCACTTTCGCGCAGTCCGCTGACGATAACGCTTGCCGTATGGAAGGCCCTGCTGCTGCGCGAGGCGCTGTCGCGGCTGTTCGGTCGTCGCGCTGCGTGGTTCTGGCTGCTGCTCGAGCCGGTGTTCCACGTCGCCTACCTGATGGTGATCTTCGCCGTGATCCGGGTGCGGCATGTCGGCGGCATCGCCACGCCGTTGTGGCTGATGGTCGGTTTGCTGGCTTATTTCATGTTCCAGCGCGCGAGTCGCCAGGCAATGAACGCAGTCGGTTCGAACCAGGCGCTGTTCGTCTACCGCCAGGTGCTGCCGGTCGATACGGTGCTGGTGCGCGCGGGGCTCGAGGGCGCGGTGATGGTCGTGGTGACGATGCTGATGCTGGCCGGCGGTGCGCTGTTCGGGTTGGGCGTGGTGCCGGCCGATCCGCTGCTGGTACTCGGGGCGCTGGCGGGGATGTGGCTGCTCGGGCTGGGGCTCGGGCTGTGCTCGTCGGTGGTCGCCGAACTGTCGCCGGAAGGCGGCCGGCTGCTGCTGATGCTGATGCGCCCGCTCTACATGCTGTCCGGGGTGGTGTTCCCGATCGCCATGGTGCCGCAGCCGTACCGCGACTGGCTCGCGCTGAACCCGCTGGTCCACGGGCTGGACGCCGTGCGGCTCGGTTTCGCGCCGTATTACCACGAGATTCCCGGGCTCGACCTCTGGTACCTCTACGAATGGGCGATGGTGCTGGTGCTGCTCGGTCTGATGCTGCAGGTGGCGCTCGCGCGCCGGATGGTCATGCAATGATCGTGGTGCGTGACGTGTACAAGCGCTACCAGACCGATCACGGTCCCGGTCCGTGGGTGCTGAAGGGAATCGATCTGGTCATCCCACCACGCACCAACGTCGGTCTGATCGGGCGCAACGGCGCCGGCAAGTCGACGCTGCTGCACCTGATCGGCGGCATCGACCAGCCGACGCGCGGTCACGTCGAGCGCCTCTGCCGGGTGTCGTGGCCGATGGGTCGCGGCGGCGGCCTGCAGAACACCCTGACCGGACGCCAGAACGCCAGGTTCGTCTGCCGCATCCACGGCCACGAGGACGACATGGCCGAGCGCATCGAGGAAATCCGCGAGTTCGCGGCGCTCGGGCGGATGTTCGACGAGCCGGTCAAGACCTATTCGGCCGGCATGAAGTCGCGGCTGCAGTTCGCGCTGTCGCTGGCCTTCGATTTCGACGTGTATATTTCCGACGAGGTAACGGCGGCCGGTGACGCGGCGTTCCGCAACAAGGCGCAGAAGGCGTTCCGGCGCCTGATCGACCGGGCCGGCCTGATCATGGTGTCGCACGGCGAGGAGACGCTGAAGCAGTTCTGCACGGCCGGCATCCTGCTGCACGAAGGCCGCGCGCAGTGGTTCGACGACATCGAGGACGCCCTCGCGGCATACAAGGAAAGCTTGCAGGCATGAATGTGCGCACGAACTTGCAGAATACACGGCTGCCGCGGGCAGCCGCCGGCCTGGCGCGGCAGGCGCGCGGCTGGTTCGCGCCGGCACGCCTGCAACGGCGCATCTTTTCCACGGCGCTGGTGCTGTCGCTGGCGGCCACGGTGTACTGGCTGGTGATCGCCTCCGACCGCTACGTGTCGGAGGCGCACGTGATCATCCAGCGCACCGACATGAGCGGCGGCCAGACGGTGGATTTCACGGGTCTGCTGGGCAATGTCGGTGGCATCACGTCGGACCAGTTGCTGCTGCGCGATCACCTGCTGTCGATCGACATGCTGCTCGCCGTCGATGCCAGGCTCGACCTGCGCGCGCACTACAGCGACTGGAAGCGTGATCCGCTCTCGCGGATGTGGTCGGCCCGGACCCCGCTCGAGAAGTTCCACGCGCACTGGCTGAAGCGCGTGACGGTCGAGTTCGACGAATACACGGGTGTGCTGGTGGTCAAGGCCCAGGCCTACGACCCCGACACCGCGCACGCGATCGTCGGGATGCTGGTCGCCGAAGGCGAACGGCACATGAACGCCATGGCGCACGAACTCGCGCGCGGACAGGTCGAGTTCCTCGAACGGCAGGTCGAACAGATGAACGAGCGCGCGATGGCGGCGCGCCAGGCGGTCATGGCGTACCAGAACGAGAAAGGCCTGGCTTCGCCGCAGGGCGCCGCGCAGGCCCTCGAAGGAATCATCGGCAAGCTCGAGGCCCAGCTGACCGAGCTGCAGACGCGGCGCTCCGCGCTGCTCGGATACCTGATGCCCGGCAGCCCCGGCGTGGTCGAGATCGACCTGCAGATCGCGGCCACGCGCCAGCAGATCGCGCGCGAGCAGCGCCGCATAGCGGCGCCCGAGGGCGATGCGTTGAACCGCTCGGTCGAGGAATTCCAGCGCCTGGAGATGCAGGCGAACTTCGCGCAGGACGTCTACCGCACGGCGCTGGTCGCCCTCGAGAAGGGGCGCATCGAGGCGACCCGCACGCTGAAGAAGGTTTCGGTGCTGCAGTCGCCCAGCAAGCCGCAGTATCCCCTGCAGCCACGGCGGATCTACAACAGCATCGTGTTCCTGCTGGTGAGCCTGGTCGTCGCCGGCGTGCTGAACCTCGTTGCCGTCATAATCCGCGATCACAGGGACTGATTACATGCCACGTCTGATCGTCTTGCTGCTCTGGATGGTGTCGTTCGCGCCGCTGCACGCCCAGGAGAGTCCATTCACCGGTCTCGGCGTGACGCTGGGGGCGCCGGCCACGAGCGAGTCTCCGCGCCAGGAACTGCCGCCCGCACCGCCAGCGGAGGCGGACACCGTCGAGCCGGTCGCCGGGCAGGCACCGCCGTTCGACTACTCGGTCAACCTGCGCAGCAACGTCTTTGGCGCCCAGCTGTTCACCGGCAGCTTCGCGCGCGCCGGCGCGACGCGCTTCAATCCGGACTACGCCGTGGCGGTGGGGGACCGCATCCAGGTGCGCTTCTGGGGCGGCTTCGACTACGACGCGCTGCTCGAGGTCGATCCGAAGGGCAACCTGTTCCTCCCGCACGTGGGGCCGGTTCCGGTGCTGGGCGTGCGCAACCAGGACCTGCAGCGGGTGGTCGAGTCCGCGGTGGCGCGCGTGTTCCGCGCCAATGTCTACAGCTACGCCACGCTCGCGGCGGCGCAGCCGGTGCGCGTGTTCGTCGGCGGCAACGTGAACCGGCCGGGCCTCTACAACGGCACCAGCATGGACAGCCTGCTGCACTACCTCGACCAGGCGGGAGGCATCGATGCCGAGCGCGGCACCTTCCTCGCGGTGCAGGTCAAGCGCGGCGAGACCGTGCGCGCGGAGGTCGATCTGTACGATTTCCTGCTCGAGGGCCGCATGCCGCTGGTGCAACTCGCCGACGGTGACGTGATCTTCGTGCCGCCGCGCCGGGCCACGGTGCTGGTCGACGGCCTCGTGGAGAACGCGAAGCGCTTCGAGTTCCGTGACGGTGCCTTCACGGTCGACGAACTGGCGAGGCTGGCGAAGCCGAAGGCGCAGGCCACGCACGTGCGCGTGGTGCGCAACAGCGGCAGTATCCGCAACGTCGAGTACTACCCGCTCGCCGAGGGTGCTGGCATCACGCTCAACGGCGGCGACGAGCTGGTGTTCACGGCGGACAAGAAGCCGGGCACGATCACCGTGCGCGTCGAGGGCGAGCACCAGAGTGCACAGGAATACGTGTTGCCCTACGGCACACGCCTCGGCGAGCTGCTACCGCGCATCGAGTTCTCCGAGCGCTCCGATTCCGGCAGCCTGCAGCTGTTCCGCGACAGTGTGCGGCTGCGCCAGAAGCAGATGCTCGACACGGCGCTGAAGAGCCTGGAGGCGGCGGCGCTGACCGCGCGCTCCGGGACCAGCGACGAGGCCCGCTTGCGCAAGGAGGAGGCCGAGCTGCTGCTGGCGTGGGTCGATCGGGCGCGTGACGTGATGCCGCTCGGGCAGGTGCTGATCGCCAGCGCCGAGCAGCGTGACTCACTGCTGCTCGAGAACGGTGACGTGCTGCGCGTGCCCAAGCGCGACGGACTGGTGCTGGTCAGCGGCGAGGTGCTGTTCCCCAACGCGATCGCCCACGACACGTCGCTGGCGCTCGAGGACTACGTGCAGCGCGCCGGCGGTTACACGCAGAACGCCGACGTGGCGCGGATCGTGATTGCGCACCGCGACGGCAGTTTCGACGAGTTCAAGGGGCGCGGTTCGTTGTTCGGACGCGAGAAGACCCTCGTCGTGATCCCCGGGGACGAGATCCTGGTGCTGCCGAAGATCGACGTGAAGTCGCGCCAGATCTGGAAGGACATGACCCAGATCCTCTACCAGGTGGCGGTCAGCGCGCGTGTGGTGGTGAGCATGTGATGAGACGCGCGTTCGCGAAGCACGCGCGCATCGTCGCCGGCCGGCTGCGCGTCTGGCTGCTGGCGGCCGAGACACGGCTGGCGAGCGTGCCCGGGATGCGCAGGCTGCATCGGCGGCACCTGTGTGCCCTGGTGCGCGCCACCGGGCTGTTCGACGCCGGCTGGTACGTGCGCAACAATCCCGACGTGGCCCGTTCGGGCATCGATGCGCTGCTGCACTACGTCTGCTACGGCGACCGCGAGGACCGCCAGCCGATGCCGCTGTTCGATCCGCAGTTCTATCGCGCACACGCCGGTCGTCGCGCGCGGCGCATCAACGCGCTGCTGCACTACGTCCACGCCGGCCGTTTCCGCCGCGTCTCGCCGAGCGCGTGGTTCGACGTCGATTTCTACCTGCGCCAGAACCGTGACGTGGCGCGCTCGGGCGAGGAGCCGTTGCGCCACTACGTGCGTGAAGGGGGCGCGGCCGGACGCTCGCCGTGCCGGCAGTTCGACGCCGACTTCTACCTGCGCAGCAACCCGGACGTGGCGCTCGCCGGGGTCGACCCGCTGCTGCATTACCTGGAGTTCGGTCGCCTCGAGGGACGTGCCGTGCTCGCCACGCCGGGCCCGCCGACCGATCTTCCGGCACCGCTGCCGGTGCCGCGTCCGGCACCGCCGCAGGACTGGGGCGACATCCCGCTGGCGTGTCCCGGCGATGGGCCCTGCGTGGACATCGTGGTGCCGGTCTATGGCGGCTGCAACGAGACGCTGCGCTGCCTGCGCAGCGTGCTGCGGGCGCCGGTCGCGACGCGTTTCGAGCTGATCGTGATCGATGACGCGAGTCCCGATGCCGAGCTCGTTGCCGCGCTTGTGCGCCACGCCCGGCGCGGGCTGTTCACGCTGTTGCGCAACGACACCAACCGGGGTTTCGTGCGCTCGGCGAACCGCGGCCTGCAACTGCATCCGGAGCGCGACGTGGTGCTGTTGAACGCCGACACCGAGGTGTTCGGCGACTGGCTCGATCGCCTGCGGGCGTGCGCGCTTCGTCACCCGCGCACCGGCACCGTCACGCCGCTGTCGAACAACGCCACGATCGCCAGCTATCCGCACACCCTGCACGACAATCCGTATCCGCTCGAGATCGGCTACGACGCGCTCGATCGCCTGGCGGCCGAGGTCAACGCCGGCGTCGAGGTCGAGGCGCCCACCGGTGTGGGCTTCTGCATGTACCTGCGGCGTGACTGCCTGGCGGTCACCGGGCTGTTCGACGAAGCGGCGTTCGGGCGCGGCTACGGCGAGGAAAACGATCTGTGCCAGCGGGCACTTGCCGCTGGCTGGCGCAACGTCATCGCCGCCGACGTCTTCGTGCAGCACCTGGGCAGCGTGTCGTTCCAGGGCGAGCGCGCGCGGCGCGTCGCCGAGGCGATGCGCGTGATGGACGTGCGTCACCCCGACTACCAGCGCAGCGTGCGGCGCTTCATCGCCGAGGACCCGTTGCGCCCGGCGCGGCGCGCGCTCGATCGCGCCCGCATGGCCGCACTGGCCGGCGAGCGCAGTGCGCTGATCGTCTGCCACAGCCGTGGCGGGGGAGCCGAGCGTCACGTCGCGGAGGAAACGGCGCGGCTGCGCGCCGAGGGTTTCGGCGTTTTCTACCTGAGGCCGGCCGAAGGCGCTCCGGGACGCGTGTGTCTGGCGGCACCGGCGGGAATGCAGTTGCCCAATCTCGACGACCTGGCGCTCGGTGACAGCGTCGCGCTGGCCGCCGTGCTGCGCGAGCTGCGCG
>CAUJIL010000027.1 GCA_963204845.1 Pseudomonadota bacterium
GATCTCGAGCTCGCAGCCGTTGCACGATCCGGCGTCGACGTGGCGCATGCACGGCGCCCGCCCCACCGCGCGCAGTTCGGGATCGCCGGCTGTGTGCCCGGGCGCTGTTTCTGCCGGCCGGCGACCGGCGACGATACCGACACGTGCGATCTGCTTCAGGATGTCGAGCATACCGGCCTCACAGGTCCACGCCGCTGTACGAGAGGTTGAACGACTTGTTGATCAGCGGGAAGTCCGGGACGATGTCGCCGATGATCGCGTGTTCCAGCGCCGGCCAGTTGTGCCACGACGGATCGTGCGGGTGGCAGCGCCGTATCGATCCGTCGGCCGCGGTCTCGAGCGCGACGAACACCGGTCCGCGCCAGCCCTCGACGAGACCGACGCCGAAGCCGGCCGGGGCGCTTGTCTGCGCTGGCGTGCACACCTCCCCGGGCGGCAGCCGGCGCAGCAGTTCACCGCCGAGGCGCAGCGATTCGGCGAGTTCGTCGAAGCGCACCGCCACCCGCGCAGCGACGTCGCCGTCCTGTGCGCTCGCGCAACGCACCGCGAGTGCGTCGTACGGCGGGAGCGGCAAATCGACGCGCAGGTCCGTGGCGATGCCACTCGCGCGCGCGACCAGACCGGTAACGCCGAGGCGCCGTGCGAGTTCCCCGGGCACCTTGCCGCAGCCGAGGAAGCGGTCCTGCATGCCGGCGTGCTCGTCGTAGATTGCGCGCAGCCGCTTCGTTTCCTCGGCCAGCGCGCTGAACTGCTGCTGCAGCAGCGCGGCGCCGGCCGGCGTGAGCTCGGTGGCCACGCCGCCGGTGACCACCGCGTCCATCGGATAGCGCGCGCCGAAGACCTGCGCGTTCACGCGCAGCAGGTCCTCCTTCAGGCGCATGAACTGCGCCAGCCCGACGCCGAAGCCGGCGTCGTTGCCGAGCGCGCCGAGGTCGCCGAGGTGGTTTGCGATGCGCTCGCGCTCGAGCAGCAGCGCGCGCAGGAACATCGCGCGTGGCGGTACCGTCAGCTCGCGGATGTGCTCCTCGGCGAGGCAGAACGCCCACGAGAATGCAACCGCGGAGTCGCCCGACACGCGTGCCGCGAGCCGCCGGGCAGCGGCCGGCGCAAGTTCGGTGAAGCGGCGCTCGATTCCCTTGTGCACGTAGCCGAGGCGCTGCTCCAGACGCAGCACCTTCTCGCCGACCACCGAGAAGCGGAAATGCCCCGGTTCGATGGTGCCGGCGTGCACCGGTCCGACCGCGATCTCGTGCACACCGTCGCCGCGCACGCGAACGAAACCGTATGGTTTGAGATCCGGCGTGCCGGCGCGGAAATCGCGACGCAGCGGCGCTTCGCCGTCGGACCACGCGCCGTGGCGGATCCACGGCCGCCGGTCGTCGCTGTCGCTCGAAATACCGGACAGATCGCGCAGCGCGCGCTGCAGGCGCGCGGCGGCCGGGAACAGATCGTCGATGCGCGGATACGGCGCGGCGCCGTCGGGCAACGCGAGCTCGACGATCACGACCCCGTCCGGCCGCAGGAACGCCGCGCGCAACAGATCGCCTTCGCCGCGGTCGCGCTCGTCACTGGCCCACAGCGTCAGCAGGCGCGCGCCGTCCGCGTGCAGCGCCTCGATGCGCGGCAACCACTGCTCGCGCGTCAGGCGCGAGCGTTCGACCGCAATGGTGGCGTTCATCGCGTTCACCCGATCATCCGCGCCGCGAGCCGGTACCAGTCGGCCAGGAACGGCGGTATCCACAGCCCGAGCAGCAGCACCAGCGCGAGGTGCACGAACACCGGCAGCAGCGAGGGCGGCACCGGCAGCCGCCGGCCCGTGTGTTCGCCGAGCACCATTTCCTGCGTGCGTCCGAACACGGCCGCAAACGCCATGCCGAGCGCGAGCAGCAGCAACGGTGTGGCCCACGGCTGTTCGCGCATCGCGGTGGTGAGGATCAGGAACTCGCTGGCGAACACACCGAACGGCGGCATGCCGAGGATCGCCAGCGTGCCGAGCATCAGCCCCCAGCCGAGCGCCGGTGACAGTCCCAGCAGGCCGCGGATGTCGGCCATCTGCTGCGAGCCGGTCTGCTGTGTCGCGTGGCCTACGGCGACGACGATCGCGCTCTTGGTCAGCGAGTGCACGGTCATGTGCAGCAACGCGGCGAAGTTCGCGACCGCGCCGCCCATGCCGAAGGCGAAGGTGATGATTCCCATGTGTTCGATCGAGGAGTACGCGAACAGCCGCTTGATATCCTTCTGCCGCCACAGCATGAACGCGGCCAGCAGCACTGACAGGATGCCGAAGAACATCAGCAGGCGCCCCGGCAGCTCCGCGCCGATCGCGCCCTCGACCAGCACCTTGCAGCGGATCACCGCGTACAGCGCCACGTTCAGCAGCAGCCCCGACAGCACCGCCGACACCGGGGTCGGGCCCTCGGCGTGCGCGTCGGGCAGCCAGTTGTGCAGCGGCGCGAGTCCCACCTTGGTGCCGTAGCCGACCAGCAGGAACACGAAGGCGATCGCGAGGACGGTCGGCTCGAGCTGGTCCTTCACGGCGTCGAGCCTGGTCCACAGCAGCGCGTCGGTGCCGGCGTGCCCGAGCACGCGCTCGGCGGCGAAGTAGAGCAGGATGGTACCGAACAGCGCCAGCGCGATGCCGACGCCACACAGGATGAAGTACTTCCACGCCGCCTCCAGGCTGGCGGCGCTGCGGTACAGCGAGACCAGCAGCACGGTCGACAGCGTCGCAGCCTCCATCGCCACCCACAGCAACCCCAGGTTGTTGGTCAGCAGCGCGAGCAGCATGGTGAACATGAACAGCTGGTACATGCCGTGGTAGAGCCGCAGGCGGCCGTGATCGAGGCGGCCGTGGTGCTCCTCGATGCGCATGTAGCGGCGCGAGAACAGCGCGGTCGTGAAATTCACGAAGGCGGTCAGTGTGACCAGGAACACGTTGAACGGATCGACGAAGAACTGTTCGCCGCAGCAGACTCGCGGACCGTCGGCGATCACGCGCACGGTGAGCAGCACCGCGACCGCGAGCGTCGCGAGGCTGAAGCTCACGTTCGCCTCGGGCGCCAGGCGATGCGCGCCGGCCAGTGCGAGCAGCAGCGCGCCGGTGAGCGGCAGCGCGAGCAGGATCAGGATTTCCATCGTGACATCATTCCTCCCTGAGCCTTTCCAGATGGTGCAGGTCGAGGCTGTCGAACTGCTCGCGGATCTGGAAGAAGAAGATGCCGAGGATCAGCACGCCGACCAGCACGTCGAGCGCGATGCCGAGTTCGACCACCATCGGCATCCCGTAGGTGGTGCTGGTCGCCGCGAAGAACAGCCCGTTCTCCATCGCCAGGAAGCCGATCACCTGGGTGACCGCCTTGCGGCGCGTGATCATCATCAGGAACGCGAGCATCACCACCGCGATCGCGATGCCGAGCGTGCTCTGCGTGACGTGGCCGGCCAGGCGCGACACCGGTTGCGCGAGCCCGAACGCGAACACCACCAGCATCAGCCCGATCAGCATCGTGGCGGGGATGTGCAGTCCGGTTTCGGTGTCCCAGCGCAGCTGCAGGCGGTCGATCAGACGGTAGAGGATCAGCGGCAGCACGATCACCTTCAGCAGCAACGTCAGCGCGGCGGAGTAGTACAGGTGGGGCTGGTCGCCGGTCCAGGCGACGATCGTCGTCGAGCACACCAGCGCGGCACCCTGCAGCGCGAACAGGTGGATCAGCGTGCGGATGCGCCGCTGCGCGAGCATCGCGAACGAGAGCAGCAGCACCACCGAGGCGAACAGGTGGATGTACTGGCCGGACAGCGGCATCGTCGGCATCGTGTTCACTCCTGCACCAGCAGTCGCACCAGCAGGCCGAGCACGGCCAGCATGAACGCGAACGCCAGAAATTCCGGTGCGCGGAAAATGCGGATCTTCGCATTCACGGTCTCGATCAGCGCGAGCGCCGCGCCCGCGAGCAGCAGCTTCGCCGCGAGCACGGCGAGCGCGCCGGCGAGCACCAGCGGCGACGCCAGGTCGGTCGCGACACCCCACGGCAGGAACAGCGCGAAACCCATGCACGCGTAGTTGAACAGCTTCAGCGCCGCGGCCCACTCGATCAGCGCGAGATGGCGCGCGGAGTACTCGAGCACCATCGCCTCGTGGATCATCGTGAGCTCGAGGTGCGTGGACGGGT
>CAUJIL010000028.1 GCA_963204845.1 Pseudomonadota bacterium
AGGCCGGATCGTTCGGCATGCGCGACATCGTCGAGGCGCAGCGCGAACTGTGGTTCATCGTGCCGCAGTTCCTCGGTTTCGTGACCTTCGCGCTGGCCGGGGTGGCGGTCACGCACCGCAGCCCGTTCGACCTGCCGGAGGCCGAGCAGGAACTCGCCGCCGGCTACCACACCGAGTACGCGGGAATGAAATGGGCGATGTTCTTCGTCGGCGAGTACGTCGGCATCGTGGTCGTGTCCTCGCTGCTCGCCACGCTGTTCCTTGGCGGCTGGCTGGGGCCGGGACCCGAGTGGCTGGCGCCGCTGTGGTTCGCGCTGAAGACACTGCTGTTCGTGATGCTGTTCATCCTGCTGCGCGCCGCGCTGCCGCGCCCGCGCTACGACCACCTGATGACGGCCGGCTGGATGGTCTGCCTGCCGGTCACGCTGCTGAACCTGCTGCTCACCGGCGCCGTGCTGCTGGCGGGGGGATGAGGCGATGAAACGTCTGCTCGCGATACTCGTCGGGATCGGCACCAACCTGCGCAGCATGTGGATGATCTTCGCGCGCGCGACCCGCGAGCGCGCGACGATCCAGTACCCCGAACAAGCCGTGTACCTGCCGCCGCGCTACCGCGGGCGCATCGTGCTCACGCGCGACCCCGACGGTGAGGAGCGCTGCGTGGCCTGCAACCTGTGCGCGGTCGCGTGCCCGGTGGGCTGCATCTCGCTGCAGAAGGCCGAGCGCGAGGACGGCCGCTGGTACGCGGAGTTCTTCCGCATCAATTTCTCGCGCTGCATCTTCTGCGGCATGTGCGAGGAGGCCTGCCCGACCAGCGCGATCCAGCTCACGCCCGACTTCGAGCTCGCCGAGTACCACCGGCAGGACCTGGTCTACGAGAAGCAGGACCTGCTGATCGCCGGCACCGGCAAGCACCCGGACTACAACTTCTACCGCGTCTCCGGCATGGCGATCGCCGGCAAGCCGAAAGGCGCCGCGCAGAACGAGGCGCAGCCGATCGACGTGCGCACGCTGCTGCCGTAGGGAGGATCGACACGATGCAGGAAGCTTTCTACGTCTGCTCGCTGGTCGCGCTGCTGGCCACGCTGCGCGTGGTGACGACCGCCAACCCGGTGCACGCGCTGCTGTACCTCGTGGTGTCGCTGCTGGCGGTCGCGGGCATCTTCTTCGCGCTCGGCGCCCCGTTCGCCGGCGCGCTCGAGGTGATCGTCTACGCCGGCGCGATCATGGTGCTGTTCGTGTTCGTCGTGATGATGCTGAACCTCGGCGCCGAGACGGTGGCGCAGGAACGCGCGTGGCTGACACCCCGCGCCTGGGCCGGCCCGGTGCTGCTCGCCGCACTGCTCCTGGCTGCCTTGCTGCGTGCGATCGTCGGCGCCACGGGCGGTGCCGGCGCCGTCGAGGTGACGCCGAAGGCAGTCGGCATTGCGCTGTACGGCCCGTATGTGCTGGCGGTCGAACTGGCGTCGCTGCTGTTGCTTGGCGCGCTGGTGGCGGCCTACCACCTGGGGCGCGACGACCACCGCTGAGCGCGGCCCGCGCGGCGGGCGAAGGAGGGGCAGGATGATCGGGAACGCAACGGTACCGCTGGAGCACGCGCTGCTGCTGGCGGCAGCGCTGTTCTGCATCGGGCTGGCCGGGCTGATGGTGCGGCGCAATTTCCTGTTCATGCTGATGTGCCTCGAGGTGATGACCAACGCGGTGGCGCTGGCCTTCGTCGCGGCGGGCAGCCGCTGGGCGCAGCCGGACGGGCAGATCATGTTCATCCTGGTGCTGACGCTGGCCGCCGCCGAGGCCGCGATCGGACTGGCGCTGGTGCTGCAGCTGTACCGCCGCTTCCATTCCCTGGACATCGATGCCGCCAGCGAGATGCACGGATGAACCTGCTCAGCCTGACCTTCATCGCCCCGCTCGCGGGTTACCTGCTGCTCGCGTTCTCGCGCGCTCGCCTCGGCGAGAACGCCAGCGCCGCGATCGGCGTCGGCTCGGTCGGCGTCTCGGCTCTGGCGACCGCGCTGCTCGCGTTCGGCTTCGAGCAGCCGCGCGAGGAGACGCTGTGGACCTGGATGAGCGTCGGCGACTTCAGCGCCACGTTCGGGCTGCGCCTCGACGGGCTGTCGCTCACCATGCTCGGCGTGGTCACCGGCGTCGGCTTCCTGATCCACCTGTTCGCGTCGTGGTACATGCGCGGCGAGGAAGGCTATGCGCGCTTCTTCGCGTACATGAACCTGTTCGTCGCGAGCATGGTGGTGCTGGTGCTGGCCGACAACCTCGCGCTGCTCTACCTGGGCTGGGAAGGCGTGGGGATGTGCTCGTATCTGCTGATCGGCTTCTACTACGGCACGGTCGCCAACGGCAACGCGGCGATGAAGGCCTTCCTGGTCACGCGCGTCGGCGACGTGTTCCTCGCGATCGGGCTGTTCCTGTTGCTCGCGACCTTCGGCACGCTGGACATCTCGGAGCTGCTCGCGCGCGCGCCGCAGCGTTTCGCCAGCGGCGACCCGCTGCCCACCGCCGCCGCGCTGCTGCTGCTCGGCGGCGCGGTCGGCAAGTCCGCGCAGCTGCCGCTGCAGACCTGGCTCGCCGACGCGATGGCGGGCCCCACGCCGGTCTCGGCGCTGATCCACGCCG
>CAUJIL010000029.1 GCA_963204845.1 Pseudomonadota bacterium
GCCAGCCCCAGCTCACGACGCAGGATGATCTCCTGGTGGCTGAACGGCGCGTGCAGCTCCACCAGGTCCACCGCGCCGCGCGCCACCCCGGCCTGCTCCGCCGCGAGCCGCGTCGACGGCGAACGCGTGAGATCGCGCGCGCCGAGGATGCCGGTCTCCATGCGATGGTCGATCCCGCGGATCCAGGCCGGGCGCGCGCACAGCCGCCGCGCCGCGTCGCCGGAGGCGAGGATCATCGCCGAGGCGCCGTCGGTGATCGGCGCGCAGTCGTGGCGGCGCAACGGCGACACGAAGGTCGGCTCGGCCAGCAACTGCTCGACCGTGGGCCGGCCCTTCATCTGCGCGTTCGGATTGGACAGCGCGTTGGCGCGGCTGCGCGCCACCACCGCGGCCAGGTCACGTTCGCTGGCCGCGCCGGAGTCGAGCAGCGCGCGCGCCTGCAGCGCGGCCATCGACACCGAATCGGGCCACAGCGGCACGTGGTAGTACGGATCGAGTTGCAGCGTCAGCACGCTGCGCAGCTCGCCCGGCGACGACTTGCCGAAGCCGTACACGAGGCAGACCTCGGCATCCCCGGTCCAGATCTTCAGCAGCGCCTCGTACAGCGCCCACGCCGCATCCATCTCGACGTGCGACTCCTTGATCGGCGGCACGGTCGCCAGCGCCGAGAGGCCCTCGACGAACGCGAACGCCGCGCCCTGCAGATAGTCGCAACTCCCCGAGCAGGTGAAATCGATGTCCTGCATCGTTACGCCCGCCCGGCGCATCACCTCGCCGACCACCGGCATGATCAGCTCGCTCTCGTTCGCGGCGCCGGCGTAACGGCGCTGCGGCCCCTGCACGTATCCGATGATCGCTGCCTCGCGCATGCTCATGCTCCCTCGACCGGCTTGAACCAGGCGATGTTCTCGAAGGTGTAACCCCATTCCTCGCGCGGCTTCCACACCGCCTGCACGCGCATTCCGACCTCGACCCGGTCGGTGGGCACCTCGCTGACCAGGTGCAGGCACGCCATGTCGGTGCCGTCGAGCAGGATGTTGGCAGCGATGAACGGCGGCTTGATCGGATTGCCGGGCAGCGGGATGTGCACGATCGTGAAGGACTCGATCACGCCCCGGTCGGACACCTCGACCTCCTCCGCGGTCGCGATGCCGCAGCGCGAGCACGCGCCGCGCGGCGGCACGTAGACGCTGGAGCAGCCCGGGCAGCGCTGCCCCACGATGCGCCCTTCGCGGATGCTCGACAGGAAGCGCGCCAGTGCCGCGCCGGCCGTGAATTCGTATTTCAGGTTGATCGGCACCTCGATGCCGGTGACGGGTTCGCGTGCATCGTTCATGGGTGGACTCCTCAGACCGGCTCGAAGCAGGCGATGTCGGTGATCGATCCGCGCGGCTCCCCGGCCCAGCGCGCGCGCACCCGCATGCCGGTGCGCATCGCGGCCTCGTCACCGGCATCGACCAGGTGCAGCAGCGGCACGTCGGCGCCGTCCAGGCGCACCAGCGCGAAGGCGAAGGGGTGGCGCAGCAGGTGGTGCGCCAGCGGCTCGCGGACCCAGCACCAGGTGGTGACCGTGCCGGTGTCGGCCACCGGCACCAGTTCGTCCAGCGCCGCCGCGGTCTGCGGATCGTATTCGGCGGGCGGCACGATGACCCGCCCGTCGCTGGCGCGCACGCCGTGGATCCGCCGCTCGCGCAGTCCGGTCAGGAAGCGCCCGATCAACGGCCCGGTCGAACGCGTGTAGGTGTACCCGAGCTCGAAGGACTTGGTGAGGATTTCCGGCTGTGTCGCCATAGTCACTGTCTCCGCATGACTGGAGGCCGAGGTCCGCGATCGCGCAGCGGTCGTGGCACGGCGAATGCGCCTGATCGTTTCACGTCCTGCCCGCCCGCACCATGACCCGTGCGCCCAATCGCCGCTGACAAAACGGATCACCCGCGGCACGGTGGCACGTCGGCGCTTTGCGTTTATAGTGGATTCCACGTCCCTCATGCATTACCAAGGATTCATCGGCGTGCGAGCACTCGTCATCGGCGGTACCGGCCCTACCGGACATCACATCGTCAACGGACTGCTGCGCCGGGGCTGGGCGGTCGAGATCCTGCACCGCGGCACGCACGAGATCGACGAGATCCCGCCCGAGGTGGTGCACCACCACGCCGACCCCTACGACCCGTCGGTGCTCGAGGCGTTCTTCGCCACGCACCGCTACGACCTGTGCGTCGCGACCTACGGCCGCCTGCGCGCGATCGCCGCCGCCACGGCCGGCAAGGTCGGGCGCTTCGTCTCGGCCGGCGGGGTTCCCGCGTACCTGGGCTACATGCAGCCCGGGGCGTTCACGCCACCCGGACTGCCGGTCCCGACCGGCGAGGACGCGCCCAAGGTGCGCGGCGCGCACGACGACGACAAGGGCTGGCGGATCCTGCGCACCGAAGCAGACGTGTTCGAGCACCATCCGGGCGCCGCCCACATCCGCTACCCGTATGTGTACGGCCGCCACCAACCGATCCCCTGCGACTGGCCCATCGTGCGCCGGCTGCTGGACCAGCGGCCGTTCATCATCCTGCCCGACGGCGGACTGACGCTGCACCACATGGGCTACGCGGCCAACGTCGCGCACGGCGTGCTGCTGGCGGTGGACCATCCCGAACGTGCCGCGGGCCGAATCTACAACTGCGCCGACGACGAGGTGCTGACGCTGCGCCAGCGCGTCGAGGT
>CAUJIL010000030.1 GCA_963204845.1 Pseudomonadota bacterium
ACGGGCGTTACCTCGGCTTCGTCAGCAACGCCTCGAATCTGGTCGAGGGGGACACGAACGGGGTCAGGGACGTCTTCGTCAAGGACCTGCTGACCGGCGAGATAGCACGCGTCTCCGCGGAGCCCGACGGCACCGGGGGGCGTAGCACCGGCACCACCACGATGATCGCAGGCAATGGCGAACACCTGCTGTTGTTCGGACCTTACACGCTGCTGGGATCGGAAAACGAAGCCAACTTCAGTGGCTTGGTGGTGGCAGCCAACCCGCTGGCCGACGCCGGCGGCAGCGACCGCGTGAAATCCTCCGTGAGCCATGTGCTGGGCGCGCGCCTGGAACACCTGACCCTGACCGGCGCGGCGGCCATCGACGGCACCGGCAACGCCGGCGACAACCGACTCACCGGCAACGAAGCCGCGAACGTGCTGAGCGGGCTCGAAGGCGCCGACACGCTGAACGGCGCCGCGGGTGCCGACTCGCTCTACGGCGCCACCGGCGCCGACTCGTTGCGTGGCGGCCGCGGGACAGACCAGCTGTTCGGCGGTTTCGGCGACGACACCCTCGCCGGCGGCGCGGGCAGCGACACGCTGACCGGCGGACCGGGCAGCGACCGGTTTCTGTTCGATGCCGCGCTGTCGGCCACCGGCAACGTCGACCGCGTGGAGGATTTCACGTCTGGCGTTGACTTCGTCGCACTCGACGACGAGGTGTTCAGTGCCTTCGATGCCGCGGCGTCGACCATGCTTGCCGTTGGGCAGTTCGTGTCCGGCGCGGGACTTAGCGCAGCACAGGAAGCCGAGCAGCGAATCGTCTGCGACACCACGACCGGCACCCTCTACTACGACCCCGACGGTGTCGGCGGCAACGCGGCCCTCGCGTTCGCGCTGCTGGATCCCGCTGCGGCCGCAACCCTGACGGCGGGGGATTTTCTGATCGTCGACTGAGAACCGCCGCGGACGAGACCCGGCTCAGCGAGGCACTACAGCCCGGTTTCCATGTAGTGATGATCGGCCACCGGTCCCCGGCGGTCGGCGAGCGTCGAACGCCGCGTTGCCTGCAGCGTGAAGCCCATCGCCTCGTACAGCGCCCGCGCCCGCGGATTGCTCGCCGCCACGTCCAGCCCCGCGCGCCGGTAGCCGGCGCCGCGTGCGCGTGCCAGCAGGTGCTCCAGCAGCGAGCGCCCCACACCCTGCCCGCGCAGTTCCTCGCGCACCGCCACGTGCCCGATGTACGCGACATCGCGTGGCGCCGGCCTCACCACGCGCTCGAAGCGCAGCCCGCGCCACAGTACCCCCGGCGCCGCCGTGCGGTAGAAGCCCATGATTTGGCGCACCGCGGTGGCGGTGAACGCCGCGTTGCTGCGCCCGTCCCACAGCGCCGCCACCCCAAGCACCGTGCCGTCGCGCTCGATCGCCAGGTGATTGCGAAAACCGAACTCGCCGGCACCATCCGCGAAGGCCACGTGCAGGAAGGCGAGCGCCTGGGCCTCGGCCCGCGGCGCGAACACAAAACGGAACGCCGCCGGACCGGAGGCGTGGATCAGCGGGACCGCGACCGCGGCATCCGCCGCGGTGCACGGCCGGAACGCCAGCGGGCCGCCGCGCTCCACCAACGCCCTTTCAGGCCACGATCACGAAGTCATCGGCCGCAAGAGCGGGATGCGTGGTGGCACCCAGCGTCCCGAAGCGTTGCGCCGCGATCGATCCATTGCCGTCGGCGTCGTAATAGAGCGCACCGGAGCTGGTGTCGTACAGGATGCGCTGGTCGGCGTCGGTCGCAGCAGTGAGCCCGGCGCCGGAGGCGAACTGTCCCGCACCGAGCGTGGTGCTCACCCCGGCGTCCAAGGCGCTGAACACGTCGTCGTCGAGGCGCAGCAGGTCCTCGCCCGGCGTGAAGTCGGTGAGCAGATCGTTGCTCGCGCTGACGATCAACGGACTGGCGAACACGAAAACGTCCGCACCGGCGCCGCCGCTCAGCGTGTCACGCCCCGGCCCACCGACCAGTACGTCGTCACCGGCACCGCCACCGAGCACGTCGAAGCCTTCGCCGCCCTGCAGCGTGTCGTTGCCACCACCGCCGAGCAGCGTGTCGTTGGCTTTCAGCCCGGCGAGCAGGTTGCGACCGCCGTTGCCGATGATTTCGTTGGGCTGGGCGTTGCCGGTGCCCGAGAGGTTCTGCGTGCCGGCGCCGAGCAGCAGCCGTTCGACGTTGGCTGCAAGCGTCCACGACTCGGGACTGACCACGGTGTCCCAACCTTGCCCCAGCGCCTCGACGGTCGTGTCACCCGTGCTCACGTAGTAAGTATCCGCGCCTTCGTTGCCGACCAACCGGTCGGCACCCGCGCCGCCGATCAGCGTGTCGTTGCCGAGCCCGCCCGAAAGCGTGTCGGCACCACCCTTGCCGCGCATCACGTCGTTGCCGGCGTAGCCGCTGGCGATGTCGGCGTCGGGGGAGAGATTGATGATGTCGGCTCCGCCCAGGATCTCGCCGATGATCTGGTAGTCGTCTACCGTCGACTCGCTCAGCAACGCCTGGTAAACACCCACGGCGCTGACCGCGAAGTTTTCCATTCCCCACACGGGCTCCCACGCACTGCCCGACTCCACGAGTTCGATGTACGCATTCAGCGTACCGCCGGTGATAGATGGCCCCAGTCCGAGCGTGATGTCGGTGCCGCTGAACAGGCCGCGGTAATCGTAGGTGCCGTCGGTGAAACCGACCTGAAGTACGTCCTGGTAGGTGTAGCCGAGCGGGCTCACGTAGTTGGTGTCGTTCAGGAAAGCGAGCGAGGTCCGATCGAAGAAGGTCTCGTAGAACGAAAGATCATCCAGATTGACGCGATAGTTCGCATAGATCCTGGCCATGGCACAAGCCTCCTGATGGTCGGTGCGAGAATGCTCCGGAGGGGATTCTGCGCCCGCTCAGGGGGCTTGTCGATGGGCGGATCGAACGCGTGCGCGCGCGCCCCGCCGGGAGGGGCGTCGCGGACACGTTCAGCGCGGATGCAGGCGCAGGAACGGATTGGCGATGCGGCCGATCAGGCCCCCGAGGCGGATCGGGGCCTCGAGCACCCCCAGGCACAGGCAATCGGCATCCGGCGTGGCCACCGGCCGGTGCACGTCGGCGTTACCGCGCAGCACGAAATCCCCGGCCCGGTAACAGCCTTCGTGATCCGAGAAAGCGCCTTGCAGCACCACGGTGATCTCGTTGCCGGAGTGCCCGTGCTCGAGCACGCGGCTCCCGGCACGGATGTGGTACAGCGCCACTTCCCGCTGCGTGTCGCCGAAGCGCAGCCGCGAGGTGCGCACGCCGCGCCCACTGCGCTGCCAGTCGAGCTGATCGACGCCCGCGGGAACCAGCGTGCGCAGCGCACGCGGCAAGCCC
>CAUJIL010000031.1 GCA_963204845.1 Pseudomonadota bacterium
CCCCGCTGCGGCGCACGCGACGCCCGTCCTCGGACACTTCCTCGACGTGCTCGTCGACCGGCAGCCCGAGCTCGTCGCCGGGGGGTTGGTCTGTAGCCGTATCGCGCTCGTGTTCCACCGCGGACTCCCGCAACTGCGTCCCGCTCACTATAAGCCGCCCATGTGCGCGTGTCAGCCGCGCGGCACACCGTCCGCCGCCAGTTCCCACAACGCCGCAACCAGCGGGTTCGCCAGCGCGCCCTTGCGACAGCACAGCCCGATGCGAAACGGATCCAGCTCCGGCTTCACGTCGAGCACACGCACGCCGTCGCCGAACGGATTGGAACGCAGCACGAGCTGCGGCACCACACCGATACCGCAGCCGAGCGCGACCATGCCGACGATCGCCTCGTTGCCGGAGACCTGCGCATAGACGTTCGGCACCAGCGAGCGTTCCGCGAACCAGCGATCGACACGCTCGCGCGCCTCACCGGCCTCGGGCAGGATCATCGCCAGCGTCGTCCACTCCTCGTCGCCTGCCACCGGACCGATCGCGGCCAGGCGTCCCGTCGTCGGCGCGATGAACACCAGCGGGGTGGTCGCCAGTTCCAGGAAGGCGATACCGGCCGGCAACTGGTCCGGACGCGCGGCGATCGCTACGTCCTCGCGTCCGCGCAGCACGCGAGCGAGCGCGCTCGCTTCGTCTCCGGTGTGGACGTTGACCTCGACGGCCGGGTGCCGCCCGCGGAATTCGGGCAGCAGACCGGCCAGCAGGCTGTAGCTCGCGGTCACCGAGCAGTACAGGCTCACGCTGCCGTGCAGCGCGCGCGCGTCGGCGCCGAGCTGCGCGCGCAAGCCGCGCAGGCGCTCGAGCAGCGCGCGCGCCTGCGCCTGCAGCACACGCCCGGCGCGCGTCAGGCGCACCTCGCGGTTGTTGCGCTCGAACAACCGGCAATCGAGCTCGGTCTCCAGGCGCTGGATGGTGCGCGTCAACGCCGACGGCGACAGGTGCGCCGCCTGGGCCGCCTGACCGAAGTGCAGCGTCTCCGCCAGCAGCGCGAACGCCCGCAGGTCCCGTGTGTCCATAATGTTGCATCTACCGCAATGTGACGTTTTTAATATATCACTTTACGCAATAACTACCCCGCAGTAAGGTGCGCACTCGCACCCTGCCGCCCAGCCGGACGGCGCACCCCACAGGAGGAAAGATCATGGCCGGGAACTACTTCAATACGTTGTCACTGCGCCAGCAACTCGAACAACTGGGCAAGTGCCGCTTCATGGACCGCAGCGAATTCGCCCACGGCACCGAGGCGCTGCAGGGCAGGAAGATCGTGATCATCGGCTGCGGTGCGCAGGGGCTCAACCAGGGCCTGAACCTGCGCGACAGCGGGCTCGACGTGAGCTACGCGCTGCGCGCGAGCGCGATCGCCGAGCAGCGCGCGTCGTGGAAGAACGCGACGGAGAACGGCTTCCGCGTCGGCACCTACGAGGACCTGATCCCGTCGGCGGACCTGGTCAGCAACCTGACCCCGGACAAGCAGCACACCTCGGTGGTCAGGGAAATCATGCCGCTAATGAAGCAGGGCGCCTGCCTGTCGTACTCGCACGGATTCAACATCGTCGAGGAAGGCACGCAGATCCGGCCCGACCTCACGGTGATCATGGTCGCCCCGAAATGCCCGGGCACCGAGGTGCGCGAGGAATACAAGCGCGGCTTCGGCGTGCCGACGCTGATCGCGGTGCATCCCGAGAACGATCCGCGCGGCGACGGGCTGGAGCTGGCGAAGGCCTACGCGGCCGGCACCGGTGGACACCGCGCCGGTGTGCTCGAGTCCTCGTTCATCGCCGAGGTGAAGTCCGACCTGATGGGCGAACAGACGATCCTCTGCGGCATGCTGCAGGCGGGCTCGATCCTGTGCTTCGACCGCATGGTCGAGCAGGGCATCGCGGCCGGCGAGGCGTGCAAGCTCGTCCAGTACGGCTGGGAGACGGTCACCGAGGCGCTAAAGCACGGCGGCATCACCAATATGATGGACCGGCTGTCGAACCCGGCGAAGATCACCGCGTTCGAGCTCGCCGAGCAACTGAAGTCGATCCTGCGCCCGCTGTTCTGCAAGCACATGGACGACATCATGAGCGGCGAGTTCTCGCACACGATGATGATCGACTGGGACAACGCCGACCGCCAGCTGCTCGGCTGGCGCGAGGAGACCGCGCGGACCGCCTTCGAGCGCGCCAGCGCGGATCCGGCCGTGACGATCGGCGAGCAGCAGTATTTCGACCGCGGCATCCTGATGGTCGCGATGGTCAAGGCCGGCGTGGAACTGGCCTTCGAGACCATGGTCGCGTCGGGAATCATCGACGAGTCGGCCTACTACGAGTCGCTGCACGAGACGCCGCTGATCGCGAACCTGATCGCGCGCAAGAAGCTCTACGAGATGAACAAGGTGATCTCGGACACCGCCGAGTACGGCTGCTACCTGTTCGCGCACGCGGCGGTGCCGATGCTCGCGGACTTCATGCGCGAGATCGATACCGATGTGATCGGACGCGGACTGGCCGGCGACAACGGCGTCGACAACCAGGAACTGATCCGCGTCAACGCCGCGATCCGCAACCATCCGGTCGAGGTGGTTGGGCGCACGCTGCGCGGTTACATGACGGCGATGAAGAAAGTCGTGTAGGT
>CAUJIL010000032.1 GCA_963204845.1 Pseudomonadota bacterium
GTCCTCCTCAGTGACCGTCCGTCCGCGCCGCGCGAGTGGCGGGTGTCCTCGCGTCCCGGCTGGCTGCTGCCGGTGTTGTTCGCGGGCTCGATGCTCGCGGCCGGCCTGGTTGGCTACCGGCTCGCGCCGCCGCACGTCGGGGCGCTGCCGGCGGATGTCGTGGGCGCGTGGGAAAGCGAGCTCGCGGGGCTGCAACGGCGCACGCACGAGTTGCAGGGCGACGCCGGACGCGATGCGCGCGCCTACGCGGCGCGCATGGCGACGCTGCAGGCGCGGCTGTTGCGCATGGAGGCGGTCGGCGAGCGGCTCGCCGTCGCCGCCGGCTTCGATGGCGGGGAGTTCGACTTCGCCGCGGCCCCGGCGCTCGGTGGCCCGCTGGCGGCGGCCGGGGACGACGCCACGGGTCGGCCCGCGACCACGCTGACGCACGCGCTCGACGAACTCGCGGCCCAGATCGAGGACCGGCAGCGTCAGCTCGAAGTGATGGAGAAACTGCTGCTGAACCGCAGGCTCGCCGGCGAGGCCACGCTGGCCGGGATGCCGGTCGCCAGCGGTTACGTGTCCTCGCGCTTCGGCCGGCGCGCCGATCCCTTCGATGGCAGCATCGCCTGGCACAAGGGCGTAGATTTCACGGCCAGGCCCGGCACCGAAGTGTTCGCGGTCGCCGCGGGAGTGGTGCTGTTCGCCGGCCGCGACGCCGACTACGGCAACCTCGTCACCATCCGTCACAGCAACGGCTACGTGACACGCTATGCGCACAATCGCGAACTGCGGGTGAAACCCGGCGACATCGTGAGCAAGGGGCAGTCGATCGCCCGCGTCGGGCAGACCGGCCGCGCCAGCGGTCCGCACCTGCACCTCGAGGTGCTGCTCGACGGGCTCTCGGTCGATCCGTTGCGGCACATCAGCACGGTCCGCGGCCAGGGTTGAGGCCCGGTCGCCACGGTATTTGTGGCCCCCCGCGGTGGCGGATGCGTCGGTTATAATCGCGCGCCGCTCCACGCCGGAACCCCGCTAGCATCATGGTCCTCTCGCTGATCCGCAAGATTTTCGGCACCAAGAACGCCCGCGAGCTCAAGCGCATGCGCCGCATCGTCGAGCGCATCAACGCGCTGGAGCCGCAGGTGCAGGCGCTCGACGACGAGGCGCTGCGCGCCTCCACGACGCGCTTTCGCGAGCGGCTGGCGGCCGGTGAGACGCTGGACCAGCTGCTGCCGGAGGCCTTCGCCTGCGTGCGCGAGGCGAGCCGGCGCACGCTCGGGTTGCGCCATTTCGACGTGCAGATGATCGGCGGCATCACGCTGCACGAGGGTCGCATCGCCGAGATGCGCACCGGCGAGGGCAAGACGCTGGTCGCGACGCTGCCGGTGTACCTGAACGCGCTCGCCGGCAAGGGCGTGCACGTGGTGACCGTGAACGACTACCTCGCGCGGCGCGATGCGAACTGGATGGCACCGATCTACCGCTTCCTCGGCATGGCGGTCGGCGTGATCCTCACCGGGCAGGACGCCGAGAGCAAGCGCGAGGCCTATGCGGCCGACATCACCTACGGCACCAACAACGAGTTCGGCTTCGACTACCTGCGCGACAACATGGTCTTCAGCCTCGAGGACCGCATGCAGCGCGAGCCGAACTTCGCGATCGTCGACGAGGTCGATTCGATTCTCATCGACGAGGCGCGCACCCCGCTGATCATCTCCGGCGCCAGCGAGGACAGTTCGCGGCTGTACAAGCACATCAACGCCTTGGTGCCGCGCATGCAGCGTGGCACCGAGGAGGGCGAGCAGGGCCATTTCCTGGTCGACGAGAAGACGCGGCAGGTCGAGCTCACCGAGGACGGGCACCTGTTCATCGAGCAGTTGCTGATCGCCGAGGGGCTGCTGCCCGAGGGCGATAGCCTGTACCACGCGATCAACCTCGGGCTGCTGCACCACGTCCACACCGCGCTGCGCGCGCACCACCTGTTCCAGCGTGACGTCGAGTACATCGTGCAGAACGGGCAGGTCGTGCTGATCGACGAGCACACCGGGCGCACGATGGCCGGCCGGCGCCTGTCGGAGGGGCTGCACCAGGCGATCGAGGCCAAGGAGGGGTTGCGTATCCAGTCGGAAAGCCAGACGCTCGCCTCGACGACCTTCCAGAACTACTTCCGCCTCTACGACAAGCTCGCCGGCATGACCGGCACCGCCGATACCGAGGCCTACGAGTTCCGCCAGATCTACGGCCTCGACGTGGTCGTGATCCCGACCAACCGGCCCTGCATCCGCCTGGACCTGAACGACCTCGTGTACCTCACCAAGGAAGAGAAGTTCGAGGCCGTGGTCGCCGATATCCGTGCGTGCATCGAGAAAGGCGCGCCGGTGCTGGTGGGCACGGCGTCGATCGAGACCTCGGAGGAGCTATCGCAGTTCCTGCGCGAGCAGAAGATCGCGCACCAGGTGCTGAACGCGAAGTACCACGAACGCGAGGCCGAGATCATCGCGCAGGCCGGCCGCCCGGCCACGGTCACGATCGCGACCAACATGGCCGGCCGCGGCACCGACATCGTGCTCGGCGGCAACCTCGAGGCGGAGATCGCGCAGATCGAGGACCGGACCGAGGAGAAGGTCGCGGCGCTGCGCGCGGACTGGGAGCAACGCCACCGCAGCGTGCTCGAGGCCGGCGGCCTGCACATCATCGGCACCGAACGGCACGAGTCGCGGCGCATCGACAACCAGCTGCGCGGGCGCGCGGGACGCCAGGGCGACCCCGGATTGTCGCGCTTCTACCTGTCGCTCGAAGACAACCTGATGCGCATCTTCGCGTCCGACCGCGTGAAGGGTTTCATGCAGGCACTCGGGATGCAGCGTGGCGAGGCGATCGAGCACCGCATGGTCAGCAACGCGATCGAGAAGGCGCAGCGCAAGGTCGAGGGCCGCAACTTCGACATCCGCAAGCAGCTGCTCGAGTACGACGACGTCGCCAACGACCAGCGCCGCGTGGTCTACCAGCAGCGCAACGACCTGTTGAGCGCGACCGACGTCTCCGACACCATCGGGCAGATCCGCGCCGACGTGGTCAACGGTGTGATCGACGGGTTCATCGCGCCGCAGAGTCTCGAGGAGCAGTGGAACATCGCCGGGCTCGAGCAGCACCTGCACGCCGAGTACGGCCTGCAGCTGCCGGTGGCACGCTGGCTCGAGGACGAGTCCGGGCTCGAGGAGCGTGCGCTGCGCGAGCGCATCGTGCAGGCTGTGGCCGATGACTACGGCCGGCGCGTGACGCCGCTCGGCGACGAGGTCCACAAGCTCGAGCGCCACATCATGCTGCAGGTGCTCGATACGTTGTGGAAGGAGCACCTTGCGACGATGGACGCGCTGCGCCAGGGCATCCACCTGCGCGCCTACGCGTCGCGCAACCCGAAGCAGGAGTACAAGCGCGAGGCCTTCAAGCTGTTCGAGCAGCTGCTGGAGAACGTGAAGTACGAGGTGGTGCGCTTCCTGTCGCGCGTGCAGGTGCGCAGCGAGGAGGAAGTCGAAGCGCTCGAGCGCCAGCAGCGCGAGGCGCAGGAGCGCGAGCAGCTGCGCGCGCGCTACACCCACGAAGCGGCTTCCGCGCTGGCGGCCGAGCCGTCGGCGGAGCCCACCGCGGAACCGCAGGCAGCCGCCGAACCGTTCGTGCGCGAGACGCCGAAGGTGGGACGCAACGAGCCGTGTCCCTGCGGTTCAGGCAAGAAGTACAAGCAGTGCCACGGGCAGATCGCCTGATCGGTACCTCTGCCCACGAGGAACGCATCCGATGGCCGTAGGCGCGCCTTCCCGTTTTCCGCTCGCCAGCGTGCGTGGCATACGTCTGGGCACCGCGCGTGCCGGCATCCGCAAGCCCGGTCGGCGCGACCTGGTGCTCATGGAACTCGCTGCGGGCAGCGGCGTTGCCGCGCGCTTCACGCGCAACGCCTTCTGTGCGGCGCCGGTGACGGTGGCACGCGAACACCTCGCGGCGGCCCCCGGGGCGCGCTATCTGCTGGTCAACACCGGTAACGCCAACGCGGGTACCGGCGAGCGCGGCCTGCACGATGCGCGCGCGTGCTGCGCCGCGCTCGGCGAGCTCGCCGGGGTGAGTCCGCAGGCCGTGCTGCCGTTCTCGACCGGCGTGATCGGTGAGCCGCTGCCGGCGGACCGTGTGATCGCGGGCTTGCCGCAGGCGCTGTCGGCGCTGGATGCCGCGGGCTGGGAAGCGGCGGCCGAGGGCATCATGACCACCGACACGCGGCCCAAGGGCGCCAGCCGGTGCCTGCGGCTCGGCGGCGTCGAGGTCACGGTCAGCGGTATCGCCAAGGGCGCCGGGATGATCCGGCCCGACATGGCGACGATGCTCGCCTTCGTGGCAACCGACGCGAGCGTCGAGCCGGCGCTGCTCGATGTCTTGCTCGGCGGCGCGGTGGACGCCAGCTTCAACGCGATCACCGTCGACGGCGACACCTCGACCAACGACGCCTGCGTGCTGGTGGCCACCGGCGCGGCCGGCGCGTCGCCGATCGGCTCGCTGCACGATCCGCTCGCCCGCGCCTTCGCCGCCGCGCTGC
>CAUJIL010000033.1 GCA_963204845.1 Pseudomonadota bacterium
CGCAGAAGGTCAGCGAAAAGCTCTGACGCGGGGGCGTTGCGGTGTTCGGGCCGCGCCTTGGCGTGTTCGTGTAGGTCCGGGCTGTGCCCGGACGGTTTCGTAGGTCCGGGCTGTGCCCGGACATGTTCGGCCACAGGCCGAACCTACGGGACATGTTCGGCCACAGGCCGAACCTACGCGGGGCAGTGTTCGGCCACAGGCCGAACCTACGGGACATGTTCGGCCACAGGCCGAACCTGCGGACGGATTCGGCGGTGGGTCGAGTCCGGCGTCAGGGGATCTTCGTGAGATCGCGCACCGCACCGCGGTCGGCGCTGGTGCACAGCATCGCGTAGGCACGCAGCGCCACCGACACCTGGCGTGCGCGCGGCGCGGCGGGCTTCCAGGCCGCGGCACCGCGTGCCTCCATCGCGCTGCGCCGGCGCGCCAGCTCGGCGTCGTCGAGGATCACATCGATGCGGCGTCCCGGGATGTCGATGCGGATGCGATCGCCGTTCTCGACCAGCGCGATCTCGCCGCCGCTCGCCGCCTCCGGCGAGACGTGTCCGATCGACAGCCCGGAGGTCCCGCCCGAGAAGCGCCCGTCGGTCAGCAGCGCGCAGGCCTGCCCGAGGCCGCGTGACTTGATGTAGCTGGTGGGATAGAGCATTTCCTGCATGCCCGGCCCGCCGCGCGGCCCTTCGTAACGCACCACCACCACGTCACCGGCCTGCACCGCACCGCTCAGGATGTGCTCCACCGCCTCGTCCTGGCTCTCGCAGACGTGCGCAGGGCCTTCGAACACCCAGATCGATTCGTCCACGCCGGCGGTCTTCACCACGCAGCCGTCGCGTGCGATGTTGCCGTAGAGCACGGCCAGCCCGCCCTCGGTGGCGTAGGCGTGCGCCGCGTCGCGGATGCAGCCTGTGGCGCGGTCCAGGTCCAGGTCCGGCCAGCGCGTCGACTGGCTGAAGGCCTGCTGGGTCGGGATGCCGGCCGGGCCGGCGCGGTAGAACTCGTGCACCGCGGCGTCGGCGGTGCGCTGCACGTCCCAGCGTGCGAGCGCCTCGGCCAGCGTGGCGCTGTGGACGGTCGGGATGCGCGCGTTCAGCAGGCCCGCGCGCTCGAGTTCGCCGAGGATCGCCATGATGCCGCCGGCGCGGTGCACGTCCTCGACGTGGTACTTCGGCGTGCTCGGCGCCACCTTGCAGAGCTGCGGCACGCGGCGCGACAGGCGGTCGATGTCCGTCATCGTGAAATCGACGCCGGCTTCCGAGGCGGCGGCCAGCAGGTGCAGGATGGTGTTGGTCGAACCGCCCATCGCGATGTCCAGCGTCATCGCATTCTCGAACGCGGCGCGGCTGGCGATCGCGCGCGGCAGCACCGAGGCGTCGTCGTGCTCGTAGTAGCGCCGCGCCAGCGCGAGCGCCACCCGCCCGGCCTCGAGGAACAGCCGTTCGCGATCGGCGTGCGTGGCGACCAAGGTGCCGTTGCCCGGCAGCGACAGCCCGAGCGCCTCGGTCAGGCAGTTCATCGAGTTCGCGGTGAACATGCCGGAGCAGGAGCCGCAGGTCGGGCAGGCCGAGCGCTCGTACTCGGCGACCGTCGCGTCGTCGGCCTTGTCGTCGACCGCGATCACCATCGCGTCGACCAGGTCGAGCTTGTGTTCGGCGAGCCTGGTCTTGCCGGCCTCCATCGGGCCGCCGGAGACGAACACGGTCGGGATGTTCAGGCGCAGCGCCGCCATCAGCATCCCGGGCGTGATCTTGTCGCAGTTGGAGATGCACACCAGCGCGTCGGCGCAGTGCGCGTTGACCATGTACTCCACCGAATCGGCGATCAGGTCGCGCGAGGGCAGGCTGTAGAGCATGCCGTCGTGGCCCATCGCGATGCCGTCGTCGATCGCGATGGTGTCGAACTCCTTCGCCACCCCGCCGGCACGCTCGATCTCGCGCGCGACCAGTTGCCCCATGTCCTTCAGGTGCACGTGCCCGGGAACGAACTGCGTGAACGAGTTGGCGATCGCGATGATCGGCTTGGTGAAGTCCGCGTCCTTCATGCCGGTGGCGCGCCAGAGGGCGCGCGCGCCGGCCATGTTGCGGCCTTCGGTGGTGGTGCGGGAGCGGTAGCGGGGCATGGCTGGGGTCCTGCGCGGCGGGCGAAAAGCGTGACGGCCATTCTAAGCGCTCGTCACGCGATCTCCCACCCGCGCAGGCGCCGCAGTTCTCACACCGTGAACGGGTCCGGGATGGTGCGCGGCAGCTCGCGGTCGAGGATGTCGGTGGCCACCAGCTCCTCCAGGTAGTGCGCGTCCCACCAGTTCATCTGCAGCTGCTTGGCACGGCGGTAATAGAGCTGGATGTCGTAGTCCAGCGTGAAGCCGATGCCACCGTGGATCTGCTGCCCGGTTGCCGTGACGTCGCGGAAGGTCTTGCAGCAGAACAGCTTCGCCATCGGTGCGAGGCGGCGCACGTCGTGGCCGCGCGAGCGTGCCCACGCGGCCTCGTAGGCCAGCGTCTTCGCTCCGTCGACCGCCGCGCTGGCATCCGCCATGTAGTGCGCCAGCGCCTGGAAGGCGCCGATCGGCTTGCCGAACTGCTCGCGGTCCTTGGCGTACTGCACGGTGATCTCCAGCGCGCGCTCGGCGCCGCCGGCCGCCCACGCGGCGAGCAGGATGATGCCGTCGTACATCGCCGCTTCCCAGCTGCGCCACCCGCTGCCCGGCGCACCGATGCGTGCGCTCGCGGGCACCGCCACGTGGTCGAACACCACCCGGTACTGCGTGTCCGAGGCCATCGACTTCTGCTGTTCCAGCCGCACCCCCGGCGCGTCGCGGTCGACCAGCAGCAGGTCGATCGCCTGCTCGTCGTCGCCGGTGCGCGCGAGCACCAGCAGCTTGTGCGCGGCGGCGCCATGGAACACGTGGCGCTTGGTGCCGTGCAGCACGTAGCCGCCCTCGGTGGGCCGCGCGCGCAACTGCACGCCGCGCGGCCCGAAGCCGTTGCCCGGTTCCAGCCAGGCCGGGGTCACGATGGTCGCGCCGCTGCCGATGCCCGGCAGCAACTCCTGCTGCTGCCCGGCGCTGGCGGCCTCGCGCAGCACCAGCGCACTCAGGGTGGCGCTGGCGAAGTACGGTCCCGGTGCGAGGTGGCGGCCGAGCTCCTCGTAGATCACCGCGCAGTCGAGCATGTCGAAGCCGGCGCCGCCCATGCTCTCGGGCAGCATCATCGCCAGCAGCCCGGTCTCGCCCATCTGGCGCCACAGCCCCTCGGGGACGCCGTGCGGGTCGTTCTCCATCGCGCGCACCACCGCGATCGTGCTGTGGTCGGTGCAGAGGCTGCGCGTCATGTCGCGCAGGATGTTCTGTTCGTCGCTGAATTTCAGATCCATGGTTGCATTCTCCCGATACCGGTTGCGGTTGCGCTTCAGAAGTTGCGCGGCAGCCCGAGGCCGCGCGTGGCGATGATGTTCTTCTGCACCTCGGAGGAGCCGCCGCCGATGGTGTCGATCACGGTGTACGTGTAGCAGCTCTCGGCGCGGCCCTTCAGCGGCGCGTCCTCGGTGCCGAGTGCGAGCTGCGCGCCGGGGCCCACGATGTCCATCGTTGCGTCGGCCACGCGGCGCGACAGTTCGGTGGAGTAGAGCTTGTAGCGCGAGGCCTCGACGGTGGGCGTCTTCGGGCTGTTGATCGCCGTATCGACGAAACGCACGCCGAGCAGGCGCGCCACCTCGCACTCGGTCGCCAGCTGCGCGATGCGCTGGCGCAGGCGCGGGTCGTTCTTCAATGCCTCGCCGTCGCGGGTCGCGTGCTTGACGTGGGCGCACAGCAGCTCGACGCGACCGCGGATCGGCGCGAAGGTGAACATCGTGAAGCGCTCGATGTCGAGCGCCTCGGCAATGTACTGGAAACCCTTGTTCAGCTCGCCCACGCGGTAGTCGTCGTGCACGAACACGTTGTCGAAGAACACCGCGTTGGTGCGCTCGCCGCCCATGGTGTACATCGGCTGGATGGTGAGGCCCGGGTCGTCCATGCGGATCAGGAACAGCGAGATGCCGTGGTGCTTCGGCGCGTCCGGATCGGTGCGCGCGCCCACCCAGTACCAGTCGGCGAAGTGCGCCGAGGTGGTGTAGACCTTCTGCCCGTTGAGCACCCAGCCGTCGCCCTGGCGCTCGGCGCGCAGGCGCATCGCGGCGGAGTCCGATCCGGCCGACGGCTCGGAGTAGCCGACCGCGAACTCGATCTCGGCGTTGAGGATCTTCGGCAGGAACTCGCGCTTCAGCTTCTCCGAGCCCACCTTGATCAGCGTCTTGCCGATGATGCCCACGCCCTTGCCGATCTGCGGCGCGCCCACCGACGAGAGCTTCTCGTTCAGCAGGTATTCGTAGAAGCCCTCGCCGTCCTGGCCGCCGTACTCCCTGGGCCAGGTGATGCCCAGCCAGCCCCGCTCGGCGAGCTTCTTCATGAAGGCGCGGCGCTCGGGCGTGTCGCACACCTGCGCCATGTTCTCGCGCGTGACGTCCATCACGCGCGGGTCCCAGTTGGCCTGCAGGAAGTCGTCGACTTCCTGCAGGAACGCACGCTCCGCGGGCGAAAATTCGAAATCCATGGTGCTGCTCCTTAAGTTCCAGTGGGTGGACAAACTTCCTGAAGTTGCCAGTTTGTCATGGACAAAATCAGATTTCAGGCGTAGGGTAGGCTTCAAGTCGGAGCTTGTCAACACTTTGTCTATGTATTGCCCATGACAAATACACTGCCTGCGGGATTCAACATCGCTGCCGTCGAACGCGACACCGGGCTGTCGAAAGACGTGCTGCGCGTGTGGGAGCGCCGCTACGGATTCCCGGCGCCCGCGCGCGACGCCAACGGGGAACGGGTCTACCCGCCGGAGCAGGTCGAGCGGCTGCGGGCGATGCGGCGCCTGATGGATCTCGGCCATCGCCCGGGCAAGCTGATGCGGCTGCCGCTGGAGGCGCTGCAGGCGCTGCCGCCACGGCGGCGTGCCGCCGCCGCACCGGGGGCGGCCCCCGACGACGGCAGCGTCGCCGGCTTCGTCGAGCTGCTGCGCCGCCACGACGCGCGCGGTTTCCAGGCGACGCTGCAACACCGGCTCGGCCGCCAGGGACTGCAGCGCTTCGTCACGCAGACCATCGCACCGCTGGCGCGCGCGATCGGCACCGAGTGGGAGAGCGGCCAGCTCGCCGTGTTCGAGGAGCATCTGTTCACCGAGGCGACCGAGCGGCTGTTGCGTCAGGCGATCGGCTCGCTGGCCGGTGTGCGCGAGCCGCCGCGCATCCTGCTGACCAGTGCGCCGGACGAACCCCACGTGCTGGGGCTGCTGATGGTCGAGGCGCTGCTCGCGCTCGACGGCGCCGATTGCGTGCCGTTGGGGACCCGCACCCCGCTGCCCGACATCGTGCGCGCCGCGGCGGCACACCGCGCCGAGGTGGTCGGACTGTCGTTCTCGCGCGCCTTCCCGGCGCGGCGCGCCGCCGCGCTGCTGGAGGAGTTGCGCGCCACGCTGCCGGCAGCGACCGCGCTGTGGGCGGGCGGCGAGGGCGTGCTGCGGCTCACGCCGCCGGCCGGCGTGCTGCTGCTGCCCACGCTCGAGGCCGCGACCGCGGCGCTCGCCGACTGGCGCGCACACCAGCCCGCGGCGCAGCGCGCGCCGCTCACCGAGGACCTGCCATGAAACGTCTTCATTCGTCGGCCCGCGTGGCGGCGCTGTTCGGTGTCGTGCTGGCGCTGCTTGCGTGTTCGACCGCCCCGCCCGAGGGACTGCAGCCGGTGACGCCGTTCGAGATCCAGCGCTACACCGGCCGCTGGTACGAGATCGCGCGGCTCGATCATCGCTTCGAACGCGGACTGAGCGACATCACGGCCCAATACAGCCCGCTGCCCGACGGTGGCATCGAGGTGCGGAACCGCGGTTTCCACCTCGCCGACGGCGAGTGGCGCGAGGCCGTGGGGCACGCCCGTTTCCGCGCCGAGCCGGCGATCGCCTCGCTCGAGGTGTCGTTCTTCGGGCCGTTTCGCGCCGGCTACCACGTGGTGGCGCTGGACCGCGAGCACTATCGATGGGCGCTGGTGGTGGGCTCGGACCGGGACTACTTCTGGATCCTCGCGCGCGAGCCTGAGCTGCCGCCGGCGCTGCGCGAAGACCTGCTGGCGCAGGCGCGGGCGATGGGCATCGCGGTCGAGCGGCTGATCTGGGTCGAGCACGGGCGTGCCGGTGCGCGCTGAAGGCGGGGTGCGCTAGACTGCGCACGCCCGCGGGCCCGGACCCGCACCAACCGGGGATGCCGATGACGCCAGAACAGATGCTCGCGCTGGTCGAGCGCCAGAAGAACGCATTTATCGCCGCCGGCGCGGTGGATGCCAGCACCCGCCAGGACCGGCTCGACCGTCTCGAGGCCCTGTTGCGCGAGAACCAGGACGCGCTGCTCGCGGCGCTGGTGGCCGACTTCGGCTCGCGCTGCCTCGAGCAGGCGCGCCTGACCGAGATCGCCGTGCCGATCAACGAGATCCGTGCCACCCGCAAGTTGATTCCCGGCTGGATGAAGGACGAACGGCGCCCCGTGCCGTTGCTGATGCGCCTGCTCGGCGCCGATGCGCGCATCCGCTACCAGCCGCTCGGCTGCGTGGGCATCATCGTGCCGTGGAACTTCCCGATCTACCTCGCGATGGGGCCGCTGATCGGCGTGCTGGCCGCCGGCAACCGCGCGATCATCAAGCCCTCGGAGTTCACGCCGCGGGTCGCCGAGCAGTTCGCGGCGATCTTCCCGCGCTACTTCGACGCCACCGAGGTGGCGATCGTCACCGGCGAGGCCGAGGTCAGCGCGGCCTTCTCCGGCCTGCCCTTCGATCATCTGGTGTTCACCGGCGCCGGATCGATCGCGCGCCATGTGATGGCGGCCGCCGCGAAGCATCTGGTGCCGGTCACGCTCGAACTCGGCGGCAAGTCGCCGGTGCTGTTCGGCCAGGGCGCGGACGTGGCCGGCGCGGCCCTCAAGATCATGGACTTCAAGCTCTCGAACGCCGGGCAGATCTGCATCGCACCGGACTACCTGCTGGTGCCCGAGCAGCGCCTCGACGAGGTGATCGGCGCCTTGCAGGCGGCCGCCGCGAAGCTCTACCCCACGCTGCTCGCGAACCCGGACTACACCTCGATCGTGAACCGCCGCCACTTCGAGCGCCTGACGCGGCTGATCGACGATGCGCTCGGCGCCGGCGTGCGCTGCGTCGAGATCAACCCGGGCAACGAGTCCTTCGCCGCACAGCCCGCCGGGCAGCACAAGCTGATGCCGCGGCTGTTCGTCGATCCGGGCGACGAGCGCGCGATCATGCGCGAGGAGATCTTCGGCCCGTTGCTGCCGGTGAAGACCTACCGCGACATCGCCGAGGCGATCGCCTACATCAACCGCCACGACCGGCCGCTCGCGCTCTACTACTTCGGTGACGCCAACGGCACGGAAGTCGAGCAGGTGCTGGGGCGCACGCTCTCCGGCGGGGTGACGATCAACGACATCGCCGCGCACGCCGGCTGCGAGACGCTGCCTTTCGGCGGCGTGGGCCCCAGCGGCATGGGCGCGTACCACGGGCGCGACGGTTTCCGCCAGTTCTCGCACGCGCGCTCGGTCTACCGGCAGGCGCGGGTGGACTTCGCGACGCGCTTCGGCATGCGCCCGCCGTTCGGGCCGAAGTTCGCCGACCGGGTGCGGCAGTACATGAAGGCTTAGGCGGGCGGCAGCGCCCGCGCTCCGGAGGCCGTGCCGCGGCAGGTGAGCATGCAATGAAGATTGCGTTGCGCGTCAACTCGCAGGACGTCGAGGCCGAGGTCGAGCCGCGGCTGCTGCTGGTGCATTTCCTGCGCGAACGGCTGCGCCTGACCGGCACCCACATCGGTTGCGACACCAGCCAGTGCGGCGCCTGCACCGTGCACCTCGACGGACGCGCCGTGAAGAGCTGCAGCCTGCTCGCGGTGCAGGCCGACGGCTGCGCGATCACCACCATCGAAGGCCTCGCGGCCGACGGCGTGCTGCATCCGCTGCAGGCCGCGTTCCATGAGCACCACGCGCTGCAATGCGGCTTCTGCACCCCGGGCATGGTGATGGCCGCCCACGAGTTGCTGGGGCGCACCCCGATGCCGGACGAGGCGCAGATCCGCGCCGCGCTCGAGGGCAACCGCTGCCGTTGCACCGGCTACCAGAACATCGTCGATGCGATCCGCGCGGCCTGCGAGCGCGCGGGGGGCTGCACGTGAAGCATGCCGCGCCGGAGGGCGGCATCGGCGCGCGGCTGCCGCGCCTCGAGGACCCGCGGCTGCTCGTCGGCGGCGGCTGTTTCGTCGACGATCTGCAGGTGCCCGGCATGCTGCACCTGGACATTTTGCGCAGCCCGCACGCGCACGCGCGGATCGGCGCCATCGACGCCAGCGCCGCGCGCGCGCTGCCCGGCGTGGCCGCCGTCTACACCGGCGCGGAACTCGCGCAGTTCCTGCGCGCGCTGCCCAGCGCCGGCGGGCTGCAGGGTTTCAGCGCGCCGGAGCACCACGCGCTGGCCATCGAGCGCGTGCGTTTCGTCGGCGAGGGCGTGGCGGCCGTGCTCGCGAGCGACCGTTATCTTGCCCGTGACGCCTGCGAGGCGATCCGGGTCGATTACGAACCGTTGCCGGCCGTGACCGATCCCGAGGCGGCGCTCGCGGTCTGCGCGCCGGTGCTGCACGAGGCGCTGCACGGCAACCGCGCCTTCGAGCTGCGCATCGGCAACGATACCGCGGAGGCGCTCGCCGGCGCCGAGCGCGTCGTGCGCGGGCGCTTCGTGAACCAGCGCATCGTTCCCAACACCATGGAGACGCGCGGCGCGCTGGCGCACTTCGAGCCGTGGCAGGAGCGGCTGACCGTCTGGCTCTCGACCCAGGCGCCGCACCTGATGCGCCGCGAGCTCGCGCGCTTGCTCGACTTCCCCGAGCACCGCCTGCGGGTGGTCGCGCCCGACGTGGGGGGCGCCTTCGGCGCCAAGAACAACCCGTACGCCGAGGAACTGCTGGCGGCGGCGCTGTCGCTGCGCCACCGCGTGCCGGTCAAGTGGATCGAGGAGCGCCAGGAACACATGCTGGCCACCAGCCACGCGCGCGCGCAGACGGTCGAGGTGAGCGCTGGCGTGCGCGCCGACGGCACGCTGTGCGCGTTGCACTACCGGCTGGTCGCCGACATGGGCGCCTACTACCACGCGATCACGCACGTCGGGCCGATGATGACCGCGGCGCTGATGACCGGCGCGTACCGCATCGCGCACGCCGCCACCGACATCGTCGCGGTGTTCACCAACACGACGCCCACCGATCCGTACCGTGGTTTCGGCCGCGCCGAGGCGGCCTATTTCGTCGAGCGCACCATGGACCTGGTCGCGCGCGAGCTGGGGCTGGATCCGCTCGAGCTGCGGCGGCGCAACCTGATCGGTCGCGGGGAGTTTCCGTTCGCCACGCCGACCGGCCACGTCCACGAGAGCGGCGACTTCGGGCTCTGCCTGGAGCGCGCGCTCGCCCGGCTGGACTACGAGGGGGCGCGGCGCGAACAGGCGCGGCTGCGCACGGTGGGGCGCTACCTGGGCATCGGGCTCGCGACCCACGTCTGGCGCGCCGGCTTCCCGTCGGTGCCCGGCGGCAAGGGCTACGTGGTCAGCGGTTGGGAACGCTCCACCGTCTCGCTCGATCCGTCCGGCACCGCGCGCGCCGTGATCGGCACCTCGCCGCACGGCCAGGGCATCGTCACCACGACCGCGCAGATCGTGGCCGAAGCGCTCGGGATCCGGCCGCAGGACGTGCGCGTGATCCACGGCGACACCGACGCGCTCGCGCACGGCAACGGCACCATGGGCAGCCGTTCGCTGGTGGTGGGTGGCAGCGCGACGTGGCTCGCGGCGCGGCAGTTGCGCGAGCAGGCGACCCGTCTGGCGGCACACCTGCTGCGGCTTCCCGCCGACCGGCTCGTGCTGCGTGACGGCGGGTTCGCGGACCGCGAGGACCCGGCGAAGCGGATCACACTGGCGGCCGTCGCCGCGCACGCCCAGGCCGGGCCGCGCGATCTGCCCGCGGGGATGGCGTCCTCGCTGGAGGCCACGGCGCTGTTCGAGCAGCCGAACTTCGTTACCTGTTTCGGCACCCACGTCTGCGTGGTCGAGGTCGAGCCGCAGACCGGCGAGGTGAGGATCCTGCGCTACATCGCGGTCGACGACGCCGGCCGCGCCGTGAACCCCACCGTGGTCGAGGGCCAGCTGCACGGCGGACTCGCGCAGGGCATCGGCCAGGCGCTGCTGGAGGAGGCGGTCTACGACACCGCCGGCCAGCCGCTCGCCGCCTCGTTCCTCGAGTACGCGACCCCGCGCGCGGGCGACCTGCCGCGCTTCGAGGTCGAGCTGACCGAAACTCCGTCGAGCGTGAATCCGCTCGGCGCGCGCGGCATCGGCGAGGCGGGCACGGTGGGCGCCCCGCCGGCGGTGGTGAACGCGGTGCTGGATGCGCTCGCGCCGCTCGGCGTGCGCCACCTCGACATGCCGCTCACGCCGCAGAAGGTCTGGCGGGCGATCCGCGAGGCGCGCGCGTGATCCCATCCGCCTTCAACTACGTCGCACCGCGCTCGCTCGAGGAGGCGCTGGCCTGCCTCGGGCGCTGCGAGCCGGGGACGGCGGCGCTGCTGGCCGGCGGCATGAGCCTGGTTCCGGCGCTGAAGCTGCGCTTCGCGCGCCCCGCGACGCTGGTGGACATCGGGCGTATCGCCGCGCTGCGCGGCATCGAGGCCAACGCCGGCGGGATCCACATCGGCGCACTCGTCACGCACGCCGAGTTGCTAGGCGCACCGCAACTCGCCGATCGTCCGGTGTTCGCCGAGACCGCGCGCGTGATCGCCGATCCCCAGGTGCGCAACCGCGGCACCCTCGGCGGCTCGCTCGCGTACGCGCATCCCGCGGCCGACTGGCCGGCCGTTTTCCTCGCACTCGGCGGCGAGGCCGAGCTGTTCGGCCCGCGGGGAGCGCGCGCGGTGGCGGCCGAGGATTTCTTCACCGGTATCTTCGGCACGGCGATCGGGGCCGACGAGATCCTCACCGGGGTGCGCTTCGCGCATGTGCCGGTGAACGCGGGTTCTGCCTACTCGAAGATGCGCCAGCAGGCCTCCGGGATGGCGCTGGTGGGGGTCGCGGCGCAGCTGGTGCTGGATGCCGCGGGAGCGATCCGCGCGGCGAGCGTCGGCGTCACCGGCGTCAACGCCGTGCCGTTCCGCGCCCGCAGTCTCGAGGCGCGGCTGCAGGGCAGCGCGTCCGATCCCGCCGCGCTCAGCGCGGCCTGCGCGCTCGGCATCACGGAAGCCGATCCGCTCGGTGACCGGCACGCCAGCGCGGACTATCGACTGCATTTGCTGGGCGTGCATGCCGGACGTGCGCTGGCGCGTGCGCTGGCGCGGGCGCGCGGATCGGCAGGCGATGGCGCCGACTATAATGATTGACGCCGGACGGCTCCGGTGGCACCCTTGGCGCGCCGCTCGCTGGTGGTAAAGGCGGCTGACGAATAATCAGAACGATTCGCGCTCTGGAGGCACTGCTTGCGCGCACCACGTTGCGTGTCGATTGTCGACCCACACATACCAGAACGACCCGGAGGGGAAACCGAATGAATTTTCGCAGAAAACCGCTGTTCGTCGCCGGTGCGAGCCTGCTGCTCGGCGCCACCATGCCGCTGTCCACCCTGGCCCAGGGCGTGACCGTGGAGGAGATCGTCGTCACCGCCCAGAAGCGCGAGGAATCGCTGCAGGACGCGCCGATCGCGATCACCGCGTTCAGCGCGAGCGATATCGAGAACCAGCGCATCACCAGCGTGATGCAACTGACCAACGTGCCGTCGGTGATGATCGCGCCGTGGGCCGGCAGTCGGGTGACGCCGAACCTGTTCATCCGCGGCATGGGCAACCTGAACACGCAGTCGACCAACGACATGGCGACCGGCATCTACATGGACGGCGTTCCGGTCGGCCGCGGCATCGGACTCGCCAACGACATTGCCGACCTCGAGCGCGTGGAAGTGCTGCGCGGCCCGCAGGGCACGCTGTGGGGCCGCAACACCACGGCCGGCGCGATCAACTTCGTCACCAAGCGCCCGGACGGCGAACTCGGCGGCAAGGTGCAGCTGACGGCCGGCAGCTTCGAGGAGCGCACCGGGCGCGCCAGCCTGAACGTGCCGATCACCGACGGGCTGTATGCGCGCGTCGGCTACATGCGCACCGAGAACGACGGCTGGGTCGACAACCATTCCACGCGGCCCGACCAGATCAACTTCAACGAGGACCGCAAGAAGGAGGCCGTGCGTCTTGCGCTGCGCTACGAACCGAGCGACGCGCTCACGATCGATTACGGTTTCGACAACTCCGAGATGGAGTACGGCAACCACTTCTACCAGATCGTCGAGGGCCCGCTCGCGGTGCCCGGTCGCCAGGAAGACGCGACGCCGGTGTGGGG
>CAUJIL010000034.1 GCA_963204845.1 Pseudomonadota bacterium
CCCCGAGATGATCGATCGATGCGCTCGACGCGTTCGACGCGGCTGTCGTGGTCGACGCGGCGTCGGCCGCGAGCAGTGCGCGCGCCAGTTGCTCGGCCCCGGCCGCGAGATAGTCTGCCTGGACCGAATCGACGAGATTCCCCGTGCGGCGCAGCGCGAAGTAGCTCGAGGAAAGCATCTGCGTCATCAGGATCGCGGCGAGCGCGAACACCAACAGGACCGTAATCAGCGCCACGCCCCGTTGCCGCATGGGCGCGTCTACCGGATCGGCAGCACGCGCACCACTTCCCCCGCCACCGGGTGGACGAGGCGCAGGCGCAGCGCGCGTGGCAGGCGGTCCTCGAGCGTCTCGCCGTGGCCGGTGTTCGTCGGCGGCGCAGGCGGCCAGTCGCGTTGCCACGCCTTGCGGGAGTCGAGAAGCTGGACTTCGAAGGCGGCGAGGTTCGCACAGACCAGTCGCGCCCGCGGCGCGGACTGCGGATCGGCCGTCAGCGCAGAATCGCTTCGCCACAGGCGCCCGTCGTCATCCACCGACCAGCCGACGCGACGCAACTGGCCGGCGGAACCGTCGAGGGCATGTGGCCAGCCGGTACGTGTCAGCTCGATACGCTGCGTGCCCGCTTCGCTGCGCACGACGAAGGCATGGGGGTCCGCGTGCGCCTCCGGGCTCCCCGGCATGACGGTCCGCGACATGTCGGCCTCGAGCAACCGTAGCGCGCTCTGCATGGCCGCGAGCGTGTCGAGCGCGTCGTTGCCGTGACGCTCGAGCCGCGCAGCCGAATCGAGCAGCAGGTACGCGGCCACGCCGATGAACGACACGATCGCAAGCGACACCAGTGTCTCGATCAGGGTGAAGCCCGCTGCCGGATCGGTGCGTGTGTTCGTCCTCATCAGCGCTGCGCCTCGAAACCGACCAGCCGGATCAGTGTGCCGGGCTCGTCCGCACGCCCGACCGCCACCTCGACGCGGTACAGGCGCGCGACGGACGCGTGTGTCACCGATCGGGTGACGACCCACTCGACGCCGGCCAGCTGCCGTACAAGACGCTCCTCGCGCGGCGCCGGCGTCGTGTCCTCGACGCCGAGTTCGTCGATCGTGTTCTGCGCGACCCACAGCGCGTGCGTCTTGTCCTGCAGGCGGCGCAGCAGCGACGCGTACGCCGCCCCCTGCATCACCACGGCCGCGGTGAGCACCGCCAGGATCGCCAGCGCGACCAGCACCTCGATCAGGCTGAACCCGCGCGGGGCACGGCCGCGAGGATCAACGCAGCCGGAGCGTGCCACTGCCATCGCTGCCGATGCCGCCCGGCGACTCGTCTGCACCGTCGAGCCGAAACTCCAGTTCGAACGGCGAGATCTCGCCGCTCGCGCGCAGCACGATTGCCGGCGCACCCACGGCGTAACCGGTGGCTCCCGCGGGCCGCGCCGGTGCGGTCCCGTCCTGGCGCAGTGTCATGTGCAGGCGGGGTGGAAGCGTGCGCTCGCGCACGAACGACGCCTCGAGCGGCACCCAGTCCTCCCGTTGCGGGTCGAGGCGCAGCAGCCTGTAGGACGCATCGTCCACCACCACCCCGAACTCCTCCCCCGACAGCACCGCCTCGTCGCTCATCAGGCGCAACACGCGGAACAGCTGCTCGATCTCCGATCGCGCCTGCCGATACCCGCCGTTCGTCACGGCGATCGAGGCCAGACCCGCGAGTACGGCGATGAGGACCATCGTCACGACCAGTTCGAGCAGCGTGAAGCCGCGTGTGTGGTGCCGGCCGGCGGCATCGAGACCTCTGGGCGGTGAGGACATGCGACTCCCTAGATCAGCTGACTCAGCGTGAATATAGGTTGCAGGATGGCGATCACGATGCACAGCACGGCAACACCCATCAGAAGCAGTACCGCGGGTTCCAGCAGGCTGATCAGGGTCGCGACGTGGTTGTCGAACGTGAACTGCTCGCGCTCCGCGATGCGTTCGAGCATGCTTTCGAGAGTCCCGCTCTGTTCGGCACTGCCGATCATGCACAGGGTCATTGGCGAGAAGGGGCAATGCTGCTCGAGTGCGGCCGTGAGGCTGGCGCCTTCGCGCACCTGCGCCGTGGCCCGCGTGAGCGTCTGCTTCAGCCAGGTATTGCCGAGGACCGAGGTCACGACGCCGAGCGCATCGACCAGCGGCATGCCGCTGTGCAGCAAGGTCCCGAGCGTACCGGCAAAGTGCGCGCTGCCGGCGGCGCGCAACAGCTTGCCGACGAACGGGAGCGACAGCGTCCACCGATCGACGCGCTCGCGTCGACGGACGTTGCGCAACGACAGCCGCAGCGCCACGGCGCCTCCTGCCACCGCGAGCACGACCAGCAGCCCCCAGTGTCTCAGGAAGCCGCTCGTGGCGAGCAACGCGCGGGTCATCGCCGGCAGCGTGTGCCCCTCGCGCGCGAACACGGCCACCACGTCGGGCACGATGTACGTGAGCAGCCCGGCCACGACCAGGATCGCCACCACGCACAACAGGCAGGGGTAAGTCAGTGCCAGCACCATCTTCTGCCGCGCACGATGCCGCGCTTCCATGTGCTCCGCCAGCCGCGCGAGCACCAGATCGAGGCGTCCGGTCTGCTCGCCGGCGGCCACGGTGGCGGTGTAGACCGGTGCAAACACCCGGGGGTAGCGGCGCAGTGCGTCCGCCAGCGAACTGCCTTCGGTGATCTGGCGGCGCACCTCGGCAATCAGTGACTTGGCTCTCCCTCCCTCGGTCTGGCGCACGATCGCCGCCAGGGCATCCGCGAGCGGCAACGAGGAGTGCAGCAGCGTCGCGAGCTGACGCGTGAACACCGCCGCCTGGAGTACCGAGAGTCCGGCGGGAGCGACGAGTCGACGGGTCTGCCCCTCGACCTCGATGACGCGCACCTCGAGCGGCAGCATGCCCCGTGTACGCAGCGCCTGCCTCGCCTCGTAGGCGCCGTCCGCCTCCACGGACCCGCGGCACCGTTTTCCGGTGGGATCAAAAGCGGCGTAGCTGTATACGGCCACTCGAGCGACTCCGTTGTGCACCGTTGCGACCGTCGCTCGGGGCTATTACCCCGTCCCGGCACCCGTGCGCGCTGTTGCACGCTTGCGCGCCGGGGTGCCGCGGCACGACTGATCACGACCTGTTCGATGCGAAGCCCGAGGCCGGTTTCCATTTGCTCCAGCCAGACCAGCGCCTGGTCGACGCGCGCCGCGTCGAGCGCGATCGTGACGGCGCCGCTGGTTTCGTCGTTCGAACGGGCGATTGCCAGTCCGTTCTGCCCCGCGAGAGCCGAAATTCGTGCGAGCGGTGAACCGTCCTGCGGT
>CAUJIL010000035.1 GCA_963204845.1 Pseudomonadota bacterium
CCTCGCTGGTGATCAGCACCGCCTACGTCGGCGCGCCGGCCAGCGTGGTGCAGGGCTTCGTGACGGAACCGATCGAACGCGTGGCCGCCACCGTGCCGGGCGTCGATTACGTCGATTCCGCCACCACCGCCGGCAACAGCACCGTCACGGTCTGGCTGAAGCTGAACCAGGACAGCACCGGGGCGCTGGCGGAACTGTCCTCGCGACTCAGCCAGATCCGCTACGAGCTGCCCGCGGGTGCCGAGGATCCGTCGGTCACGGTGCAGCGTGCCGACCGCTCCGGGGCGTTGTTCTACCTCGACGTGATCACGGGCGAGTTCCCGCGCGCGGAGGTAACCGATTACCTCGAGCGTCACGTGACGCCGCTGATGGGCGCCATCGATGGCGTGCAGCGCGCCCGGGTCGAGCCCGGGGTCAGCCCCGCGATGCGCATCTGGATCGACCCCTCGCGCATGGCCGCCTTCAACATCGGTGCGCAGGAGGTGCAGGCCGCGCTGCGCGCCAACAACGTGATCGCCACCATCGGCACCAGCGAGAACCGCCAGCAGCGGCTCGACCTGCTCGCGAACACCACGCTGCGGACCGTGGCGGATTTCGAACGCCTGGTGCTGCGCGAGAGCGAAGGCGCGCTGCTTTACCTGCGTGACATCGCGCGCGTGGAGCTCGGCGAGGAGGAAGTCGAGGTCAACGCGCGCTACGACCAGCAGGACGCGCTGTACATCTCGATCTGGCCGGTGCCGGGCGCCAACGAGATAGAGATCGGCGATGACCTCTACGAGGTGCTCGGGCAGGTCAACGCCACGCTGCCCGACGGCCTGCGCATCCGCACCGCCTACGACGGCACGCTCTACATGCGCGATGCGATCGGCGAGATCTTCATCACGCTGGCCGAGACCATCGTGCTGGTGGGTATCGTGGTGCTGGCGTTGATGGGCTCGGTGCGCACGGCGCTGGTGCCGCTGGTTGCGATCCCGATTTCGCTGCTCGGCGCGGTCGCGGCCATCACGCTGGTCGGCTTCTCGCTGAACCTGCTGACCATCCTCGCGATCGTACTCTCCGTGGGGCTGGTGGTGGACGACGCGATCGTGGTGGTGGAGAACGTCTCGCGCTACATGCGCGAGGGCAAGTCGCGCATCCAGGCCGCGCTCGCGAGTTCGCGCCAGCTGTTGGCGCCGATCGTCGGCATGACCATCACACTGGCGACGGTGTACGCCCCGATCGGCTTCCTGTCCGGACTGACCGGCGTGCTGTTCCGCGAGTTCGCCTTCACGCTGGCGGTGGCGGTGCTGATCTCCGGCGTGGTCGCGATCACGCTGTCGCCGATCATGAGCGCCTATGCGAACCCCGAGGGCGGCCGCGAAGGACGCATGACGCGCTGGGTCAACCAGCGCTTCGACGCGTTGCACCGTCACTACGGCCGACTGCTCGCGCGCGTGCTCGGATGGCGCGCGCAGATCCTCGCCGCCGGGCTGTTCTTTTCGCTGCTGATGGTGCCGTTCTACCTTTTCTCGCAGAAGGAGCTTGCGCCCATCGAGGACCAGAGTTCGATCAACATCGTGGTCGACGCGCCCTCGAGCGCCTCGCTCGAGTACACCAACGCCTATATGTACGACGTCATCGACGAGGTGCTCGGGATGCCGGGCGTACGCTACATCTGGCAGGTGGTACGCTCGAGCGGTGCCTTCGGCGGCATCATCTTCGTGCATCCCTCGGAACGCGAGCAGAGCGTGCAGGAGCTGCTGCCTCAGGTCTACGGGCGCGTGGCCGGGATCACCGGGCTGCGCGTGTTCCCGATGCTGTTCCCGGCGCTGCCCTCGGCGGGGCAGTTCGACGTGGAAATGGTGGTGCAGTCATCCGCGTCCCCGCAGCAGATGAAGCGCCATGCCGAGGCGCTGCTCGAGGCCGCCAACGCCAGCGGGCGTTTCATGTTCGTCGACACCGACCTCGATATCGACCTGCCGCAGCTGCGTTTCGTGCTCGACCGCGAGCGCATCGCGGAGCTCGGGCTGGATCTCGAGGCCGTGAGCCGGCAGCTCGCGCTGCTGCTCTCGGGCGACTACGTGAACCGCTTCGACATGAACGGCAAGGCCTACCAGGTGATCCCGATGGCGGCGGCAGCGGAGCGCGCCAACCCCGAGGCGCTGCTCGACCTGCAACTGCGCACGCCAGGCGGCGAACTGGTGCCGCTGGCGGCGATCGCGCGGCTCGAGCGCGAGGTCGGGCCGCGCGTGCTCGGCAAGTTCCAGCAGAAGAACGCTTTCCGCATCCTCGGCGGCGTGCTGCCCGGCACCACCAAGGAGCAGGGCCTCGCGGCGGTGGAGCAGGCCGCTGCCGAGCTGCTGCCGGCGTCCTACTCGATCGACTACGCGGGCGAGTCGCGGCAGCTGCGCCAGGAAGGCAACACACTCACGGGCATCCTCGGCTTCGCGCTGCTGTTCGTGTACTTCGCGCTCGCGATCCAGTTCAACAGTTTCCGCGACCCGCTGGTGGTGCTTCTCGGCTCGGTGCCGCTCGCGCTGGCAGGGGCGCTGATGCTGCCCTTCCTCGGCCTGACCACGATCAACATCTACTCGCAGATCGGCTTCATCACGCTGGTGGGACTGGTGGCGAAGAACGGCATCCTGATCGTCGAGTTCGCCAACCACCTGCAGTCGGACGGTTTCGGCAAGCTCGAGGCCATCAAGGGTGCGGCGGAAACCCGGCTGCGGCCGGTGCTGATGACCACGGCGGCGACGGTGCTCGGGCACTTCCCGCTGGTGCTGGTCAGCGGCGCCGGCGCCGAGGCGCGCAACAGCATCGGCGTCGTGCTGGTGGCGGGCATGCTGATCGGCACGCTGTTCACGCTGTTCGTGCTGCCCTGCCTGTACCTCGTGCTGGCGAAAGCGCACGTGCACGGCGAGATCGATCCACAGCACGAGGCCGAGCGCGCGGCCGCGATCAGTTACGCGAGCTGAGCCACCCCGGCCGGGGCCCGGGCGCGCTCAGAACCCCTGCAGGCGCGCCCCGGCGATCAGTCCCAGCATCTCGTTGCAGCCGTCCTCGATCATCGAGGCGCGCGCGTCACGCAGCAGCTTTTCCACCGGGTATTCGCGGCTGAGGCCGTTGCCACCGAATATCTGTACCGCCTCGCTGGCGACCTCGAACGCGGTGTTGGTCGAAAACACCTTGGCGGCGATCGCGTGCTGGATCGACGGCGGGTTCACCGCCAGGTAGAGCGCGGTGCGGCGGGTGAGGGCGCGCGCCGCCTCCACCTTGGTGAACATGCGGAACAGCCGTGCACGAACGTTCTGGTGGCGCCCGATCGGCACGCCACCCTGTACGCGTTCCTGCGCGTAGTCGAGCGCGTGATCGAGCGCGGCGCGCGCCACGCCCATGAAGAGCTGGCTCATGCCGGCGTTGCCGTGGCACAGCATGCCTTCGAGCGCCAGCGGGTAGACGTCGGGCCCGACCACGAGGTGCGAGGCCGGAACGCGCACGTCGCTGAAGAAGATCTGCCCCTGGTTCAACGAACGCTGGCCGATCTTGTCGAGCGGCCGCGGGCGCTCCACGCCGGGCAGATCCAGCGGCACCAGGATCACCGCGCCGCCGCGGAAGCCGCGCTCGGGTTCCAGCGTGCAGAACAGCACCGCGATGTCGGCGATGCTGCCGTTGGAGACCCAGGCGGCCTTCTGGCCGTTGATCACGTAGTGCTCGCCGTCCTTGCGCGCGATGCAGTTCGCACGCAGTTTCGGGTCATCGAAACAGGGTTCGGTGAACGAGACGGTGTCGCTGCCGTGGTCCGGTTCGGTGAGCGCCCAGCAGCCGATCGTGAGGCGGTCGGGGTCGCAGAACCGTGCACGCAGCCCGGCATCGCCGCTCTGCTCGACCCACGGCTGATGGAACTGCGACAGCCCGAGGCTGATCGTGAGTCCGACATCGCCCCAGGCGAGTTCCTCGTTGATCACGCACATCATGCGCGCGCGCGCCAGCGGGTCCATCGTGGTGTCGGCGAAGACCGCGTGCAGGCCGAGTTCGCGGTACTGGCGGAACACGTCCCACAGCGCCGAGTCGCGCGCGATGACCTGCGCGGGATCCTGCAGGCGGTCGAGTTCACGCCCCACCGGGCGCAGCACGTCGCGCGCGAAGCGGTGGCAGGTCGCGCGTACCGCGAGGTCTTCCTCGCTGAGTCCGGTGTCGATATCGGGCAGTTGCATCGGCCGTCTCCTGATCATGGTCGGTGGACTGCGGCGGAGGCTACGACCGTGCGCGCGCGACGGTCAATCGCGCGGCTACCCGCGGCGGGTAATGCGTGTCGCGCGCCCCGCCCCGTCGCGTGCTTCAGTCCGGCGAGCGCGCCACCGGCAGTTCCAGTCGCGACGGTCGTGCGTGGTCGTGGAAGACCTGCTGCACGGCCTTGCGCGCATCGGCCGCACTGCCCAGCGCGGGTGTGACGCGCGTGTTCAGGTTGCGGTCGAAGCGCGGGAAGTTGCTGCTCGAGATCTCGAGCCGGATCCGGTGTCCGGGCAGGAAGGTGTGGGCGATGTCCCACAGGTCGATGCGCAGTTCCGTGGGTTCGCCCGGCACCAGGAACACCTCGCGCGAGCGGTCCTCGCGGTAGCGTGCGCGGATGATGCCCTCGGCGATGTTCGCGCAGTAGCCGCCGGGTTCGACGTCGACCAGCTTGGCGGTGAAATCGGTGTCCTCGGCGTCGCTGGCCGCGAACAGCGTTACGCTGACCGGACCGTTCAGCACCAGCGGCTCGCCGAGGCAGGCCGAGGTGTAGACCAGCACGTCGTGGCGCCCCTCGACCGTCGCCTGGTCGTACACGCCGGTCGGCACGTCGATCATGCTGCGCCCGCCGGTGGTCGGCACCGGATCGAAGGGATCGTAGACGAAGCTGTCGACGGCGTCGGCCCGTGGCGCGCGGGTGTCCAGCGTGCCGTCGCCGAAACGCGTGTTGGCGCTGCCGCCGCTGTGCAGGTAGTACGGCGTCGGCGTGTGCGCCGGCGGCCACGCCGGTGCCTCCTTCCAGCGGTTCTCGCCGAGCTGCCAGTAACGCACGCCGTGGTGCGGCAACTCGCGCAGCGGTTCGCCGCACAGGTGGTGGCCGAACCAGTCGAACACCATCCCGGCCAGCACGTCGGGCCCGGTCAGCGCCGTGGGGCCGAAATCGCGCTCGCCGGCGTGGCAGGGCCGCTTGTTGTAGTACGCGCTGTGGTCGGTCGGGCCGATGACCATGCGATGGCGGGCAGCGAGCGCCGGATCGCCGTCGCGGCGCAGCGCGGCGTCGAGGTCGAGGTGTCCCTTCAGGCAGGTGTCGTACCACGCGCTGAGATGCATCACCGGCACCTGGATGCGCCCGGCGGCGGCGACGTTGTCGACCCGCTCCCAGAACGCGTCGTAGGCCGGGTGCGCGAGCCACTCGCGCCAGTACGGCGCGGCGCCGTCCTGGTAGGGCGGGAAATCGATCAGCGGCAGAAAGGCCGCCGAGCCGTTCATGTCGGTGGCGGCCGCGTCGATGCGTGCCAGCGCGGTGGCGAGTCCGGCGGCATCGAGTCCGCGGCGCGAC
>CAUJIL010000036.1 GCA_963204845.1 Pseudomonadota bacterium
CCGCCGGCTGCTGTGCCGGGTACTGCCGCTGGCTGCAGCGTTTGCCGCCATGCCGGGTCATGGCGCGGTCCTGGAGGAAATCGTCGTCACCGCGCAGAAGCGCGAGCAGAGCCTGCAGGACGTCGGTGTCTCGGTCACGGCGTTCACCGGCGATCAGGTGCGCGACCTCGGCTTCACGAACTCGCTGGACGTGATCGCGCAGACCCCGGGCCTGAGCTTCGGCACGCCGACCGGCGAGGGCAACAATGCATCGCTGACGCTGCGCGGCGTCGGCCTGTCGGATTTCAACGACAACAACGAGGGTCCGGTCGCGGTCTACGTCGACGAGGTCTACGTCAGCGCGCTGTCCGGCGTGACGTTCCAGCTGTTCGATATCGAACGCATCGAGGTGCTGCGCGGCCCGCAGGGAACGCTGTACGGGCGCAACACCACCGGCGGGCTGATGCACTTCCTCAGTGCGCGGCCCACCGAACAGACCGAGGGTTACCTCGACGTCACCATCGCCGAGAACAGCCAGTACAAGGTGGAGGGCGTCATCAGCGGCCCGCTCGGCGATACGCTGCAGGCGCGGCTTTCATTGGCGCACAACGAGCACGACGGCTATGTGCGCAACCGCGGCCCCGGCCGCGACGATCCGAACGACGCCGACAACAATGCGGGTCGGCTGCAACTCGCGTGGCAGGCCAGCGACAGCGTCGACGTGCTGCTGAATGTGCACGGCTCCGAGAACGATGCCAACATGGGCGCCTGGCAGCACGAGGCGACGTATTCGCCCGACGGCGGCGTGACCTCGGTGGCCTTGCCGGCGGACCTCGATGTCTACGGTACCTGTCCGGGTTGCGATGCCTTCGGCTACCGTGACGGCGACGGCGATCCGTGGGCCGGCGACTACGACCGCGACGGCGCGCTGCGGATCGAGAACTCGGGCGGCTCGGTCAACGTGCAGTGGAACGGCGAGGGGCTGAGCTTCACGTCGATCACCGCGCTCGAAACCTTCGAGCGCTTCTACGAAGAAGATACCGACATCTCGCCGGTCAAGATCGTGCACAACACCTACGGGGCCGACATCGACCAGTTCACGCAGGAATTCCGGCTCGCCGGTCAGGGTGACGCGCTCAACTGGCTGACCGGACTGTACTACTACGACCAGGAAACCGACGGCGCCTTCCAGATCGACGCCAGCGGCATCGGCTACATCATCGGTGACGCGAACTACACCCAGGAGACGCAATCCTGGTCGCTGTTCGGACAGCTCGAGTATGCGCTGAACGACTGCTGGAGCGTGCTCGCCGGACTGCGCTACACCGACGAGGAGCGCGACCTGGATTACCTCAGCGTGGACCTTGGCGGACTGTTGCCACCCGGCGCGAACACGATGTTCGACTACGACGAGGAGATCTCCAACGACAACGTCACCGGCAAGCTCGAACTCGACTGGCGCCCGTACGACGGCATGCTGATCTACGGTGCGGTGTCGCTGGGGGCGAAGTCGGCCGGATTCAATACCGGGGTGCTCGACGAGACCGGGCTGTTCGGCATGACCGTGCGCGGCGACGTGCCGTACGACGAGGAGCAGCTCACGAGCTACGAGATCGGCATGAAAACCGAGCTGTTCGGAGGCACGTCGCGCCTGAACGCGGCCGCTTTCTACTACGACTACTCGGATTACCAGGCGTTCGCGTTCGTGAACCTGAACCAGGTGATCTTCAACACCGATGCCGAGATCAGCGGCCTGGAGCTCGAGTTCGTGACCAACCCGGTCGAAGGGCTGGACATCCTGCTCGGCGCGTCGTTCCTCGACGCCGACGCCAAGGACATCCCGCTGAACGACGGCTCGGGCATCACGCGCGACCGCAGGATGACGCTGGCCCCGGAGTTCTCGCTGAACGGGCTGGTGCGCTACGAATGGCCGGCGCTGTCGGGCTTCCTCGCCACCCAGCTCGATTTCAACTACCAGGACGAGACCTACTTCGATATCCAGAACCACCCGGTCTCGCGGATGGGAAGCTACGACGTGTGGAACGCCCGCGTGTCCTGGGCCTCGGGTGATCGCCGCTGGCTGCTGGGCGCCTTCGTGAACAACGTGTTCGAGGAGGAGTACCGCGCGTATTCCTTCGACGTCACCAACCTGTTCGGCTTCAACCAGGTCGCGTGGGGCAGGCCGCGCTGGGCCGGGGTGAGCCTGCGCTACAGCCTGTGACGCACGCACGAGCAGCGGGAGCCGGGTCATCAGAGCCTTCGACGACAAGCTGTCCACGACCCTGCTGATCTCGGCGGTGTATCCGCTGGGTCCGGCCGCGCTGATCCTGATGCCGATGCTGGTCGGCGGTCTGATCGACCACCGCGGCATCGGCGAACAGCAGGCCGGGTACATCGCCGCCGCCGAAGGCATGGGGCTGGTCGTCGCCTCGTGGGTGGCGGCGCTGTGGGTGCGGCGGGTGTCGTGGGCGAAGGTGCTCGTCGCAGGATGCGTGGCCACGGCCGCGCTGAACCTCGTTAGCGCGGTCACCGAGTCCTACCAGTGGCTGCTGCTGGTGCGCTTCCTGGCCGGCTTCAGCGGCGGGACGATCTTCGCGCTGACGGTCGCGGCGCTCGGTGACAACCGGCATCCTGACCGCGCCTTCGGCATCGCGCAGGTGGTGCAGGGCGCACTGATGTTCTTCGCCTTTGCGGCCGCACCGTCGATTCTCGCGCACTGGACCGTCGCCGGACTGTACGTGATGCTCGCCGGCGCGGCACTCGCGATGCTGCTCGCAGTGCCGCGGTTCCCGACCGAGGGGGCGCGCCGGATCGACGCCGGGGCCGGTGGTGGCGTGGTGGCCGACCACACCGCGCTGATCTGGGCCGGGCTGGTCGCGAGCTTCCTGTTCTTCGCCAGCGTGTTCGGTTTCTGGGCCTATATCGAGCGGGTCGGGCAGGCGGCCGGGCTGTCGCTGGAATCGATCGGTCTGGCGCTCGGCGCCTCGCAGTTCGCCGCCATCGTCGGCGCGGGCGCCGCCGCGGTCGCCAGCACGCGCTTCGGCCGCGCCGCGCCGCTGGTGCTGGCGCTGTGCGGGCAGTTGCTGGTGCTGTGGCTGCTGGTCGGTCGCTTCAGTTCGCCGGTCTTCTTCGTCGGAGCGGGCCTGTTCCAGGCGCTGTTCGTGCTCGCGAACGCGTACCAGCTCGGCGTGATCTCGAAGATCGACGTCAAGGGCCGTGCGCTGGTGCTGGTCACCGGCTTCCAGGGGCTGGGATCCGCCGTGGGTCCGGGCATCGCCGCGTCGTTGATCGACAACGGCAGCTACGTGCGGATCAACCAGGCATCGGCACTCGCCTGCCTGGCGGGTATCGCGGTGTTCCTGTTCATCATCCAGCGCACGCGCCACCTCGCCAGTCCGCTGGCGCACGGCGATGTCGCCACCGGCCACTGATCGAGGCTCCAGGCAGTTCCCGAGGTCACGGAAAACATGGCAACGAATGCTTCATCCACCACCCGGCCGGTCGCCCCGTACATCGCCATCGGCCTGTCGACGGTCGCCTACGGTATCGGCGCGCGCGCGCACATCCGCCACAACCTCGAGACCATCGAGGAAGCGATCCACGCCTCGATGTCGATCGTGGGCATCAACATGCCGGTGCGCGTGATCGCGCTGGCCGAGGGCGCGCTGACCGGCTTCACCGACGAGATATTCGACCTGCCGCACACGCTCGCGGCGGCCGAACTCTTCATCGACATTCCCGGCGCGGAGACCGAGTTCCTCGGTCGTCTGGCGCGGATGTACGACACCTACATCATCGCCCAGTGCAAGGCACGCTGGCCCGAGGTGATGCCGGACCGTTTCTTCAACACGCTGTTCGTGATCGACCGGCATGGCGAGGTCGTGCACAAGGCGGCCAAGAACCATCTGTGGTGCCGCGAGCGCTCGTGTACGCCGCACGACGTCTACGATCGCTGGGTCGAGCTGTACGGCAGCGGCATCGAGGCGTTCTACCCGGTGCTGCGCACCGAGGACATCGGCAACATCGGCACCATCTGCTGCTCCGACGGCGAATACCCGGAGGCGGTGCGCGCGCTGGCGTTCAACGGCGCGGAACTCGTCTATCGCCCCTCGGAAGCGGTGCCGATGACGAACGTCGGCGCCTCGCCGGGTGGCAGCTGGATGGTGCAGAACCGCGGCCATGCCGAGTTCAACAACGTCTACATGCTGTGTCCGAACATCGGTCCGGTCTATCTGTCGGCATCGGCCCGGCATCCGATCGACATCTCGGGCGGCAACGGCCACATCGTCGGTTACCGCGGCGAGGTGCTCAGCCACAGCGCCTCCGGGGCGAACACCGTGGTGTCGGCGGTGATCGACATCGAGGCGCTGCGCCAGTTCCGCGCGATGAACCTGAACAGCAACTGGATGAAGGACCTGCGTACCGAACTGTTCCGCGAGATGTACGCGCAGCCGATCCATCCGAAGAACCTCTGGATGGCGCAGGACCCGCTGCATCACCGCGAGGTCGACGAGGTGTACCGCGCGAACATCCAGCGCCTGTATGAACGAGGCACCTGGACGCGACCCGGTCACGCTTTCCCGGGCGCGCAGCTGATGCCGGCGGACGCGCGCGGCATGAGCGAGGAGCAATGGCGCGAAGCGCGCGCCATGTGGAGTTGCTGGGACTGAGCACCTCCCGCGGCCGGCGCGACACGCATTCACCCCGACGACCAGGAGATTCCACCATGAGGCTATTGCCCTGCACCCGGGCGCTGCGTGCGCTCCTCGGCACGGCGGGACTGCTTTGCTTCGCCGCCATCGCCGGCACCGCCGAGGCGGGCAACGCGAGCGACGCCGCCGCGACGCCGGCGCCAGGCCGCAGCGCCGAGGAACTGATCGAGCAACACTGCACGCGTTGCCACCTCGCGCCGAACCCGCACGACCTGTCCCGTGAGTACTGGTCGTTCGCGCTGCACTACATGGGCAACTACGTCGGCATGAAAGGCGACGAATTCGAGGACCTCACGGTCTCGCCGGTGCCGCCCGACTGGGAACCGCAGCAGGACTACACCAAGCGCTACATCCTCAGCGACAGCCACGGTTATATGCGCGACCTGTATCCGTTCAAGGCGTGGATCCCGCCGCAGCCCGAGATGAGCGCGGAGGAGTTCCGCCGGGTCCGCGCCTACTACCTCGAGCACTCGCTGCCGTGGCAGGAAATGGAGATCACGCGGCCGAAGGCGCCGCTGGCGCCGGGATTCGAGCCGGTGGTCCCGCCGCTCGATCTGGAACCCAACGCACTGGTGCTCGCGACCCGCGTCGACGAGAAGCGCCGCCGCATCTACGTGGGGCGTTCGGTGATCGATGACTGGGTGGGCGGTGGCGAACGCAAGCCCGGCTTCGACCGCTGGGACGACATCGTGGTCCTCGATCTCGACAGCGGCAAGCGCCTCGCGGTACAGAACGTCGACAGTGACCCGATCCACATGACGCTGACCGAGAACGGCGTGCGCGTGCTGACGCACGGACGCTTCCCGATGACGAAGGTCGGCATCGCGGCGCTGACCGACTGGGAGTTCGATGGGCCGCAACCGCGTGCGCGCATGCTGGTGAACGGCAAGCAGCGTTTCGTCGAACACCAGATGGCCGACATGAACGGCGACGGACTCGAGGACATCGTGGCCAACGCCTTCGGTGACGGCATCGCCGGCGATGCGCAGGCCGAACTGACCATCTTCTGGCAGACGCCGGAGTTCCGCGCCCGCTGGCAGGACGCGCCGGCGACCATTCCGCCCGGCGTGCTGCCCGGAGCGCTGCGCGAGACCATCGTCAGCAACCAGGGCGGACTGATCGGCAGCGCGGTCGGGGATATCGACAACGACGGCCTGCCCGACATCGCGGCGCTGGTCGCGCAGGGGCGCCAGGAACTGCTGGTATTCATCAACAACGGCGACCAGACCTTCACCCGCCACCTGATCGAGCGGAACACGCCGTCCTTCGGCGGCAACGGGGTGAAGGTCGCCGACTTCGATGGCGACGGCAAGCTCGACCTGCTGGTGCTGAACGGCGACAACGTGGCGGGCAACCACGTGGGCAACATCGTTCCGGCGCCGCGGCCGCAACACTCGGTGCGCGTGTTCAAAAACCTCGGCGACGTGAAGTTCGCCAAGGCGTTCCATTATCCGATGCACGGCGCCGCGCGCTCGGTGATCCACGATTTCGATGCCGACGGCGACCCGGATGTCGCGGTGGTGTCGTTGTTCCCGCAATGGAAGGCGGCCGAGCCGGAGAGTTTCGTGTACCTGGAGAACAAGGGGGATTTCCGCTTCGAGCCGTACTCCTTCGCCAGCGAGTTCTTCGGCGTCTGGGTGTCGGTGGAGGCGGCGGACGTCAACGCCGACGGCAAGCCCGATATCGTGCTCGGGCTCGGGGACTTCCCGGAACTGGTGCCGGCGGACTGGAAGACCGCGCACCCGATCATGAAGGGCAGGGGTGGCAACGCGGCCAGCGTGATCTACCTGATCAACCGGCACTGAGAAAATTACCGTCGGCAGAAGGGATAGTTCATGCGTTCGCTCGCCGTGTTGGCCGTCTTGGCCCTGTTGCACCCGCTCGCCAGTGCCGCGCCGCTGGAGCTCGAGGAGATCGTCGTCGTCGGGTCGCATCTGGAGGACGGCGGATTCCACACCGGGACGCGGCTCGCCGTCGACCGGGCCGCGCTCGATGCCATGATGCCCGCCGGGGCGGAGCAGCTGCTGCAGCGGCTGCCCGGCGTGTCTGTCTATCGCCCCGGCGGCGCGGGCGGCGTGTCGGAAGTGTTCCTGCGCGGGGCGGAGTCGAATTTCACGGCGGTCTACGTCGACGGGGTCCGGATGAACAACCCCGCGAACAACCGCGGCGGTTCCTTCGACTGGTCGACCATGGCGGTCAACGAGATCGAGCGCATCGACGTGGCGGTGGGCGCGATGTCGGCCATCCACGGCTCGGACGCGATGGCCGGCGTGGTGCGCATCGAGACCGCATGGCCGCAACCGGGACAGGCCGCCGCGTACACCGAGATCGGCAGCGATCAGGCGTGGCGGGCCGGCGTGGCCGGATCGCTGGGGCTTGGTGAGAGCGCCAGCGCCGGCGTGCGGGTGTCCACGCTCGATGCGGGCACGGCGACCGAGGGTTCGCGGCTCGAGCTCGACAGCTTCGCGGCACGTCTGGCGGGGGTCCATCACGGCGACGACGCGTGGCGGCTCGGGGTGCGTGTGATCGACCGGCGGCGCAGCAGCTATCCGGAAGTCAGCGGTGGTCCGCGCTACGCGGTGCTGGACGCGCTCGAACACGCCGACGGCTCCGAGGTCGCGCTGTCCGGCAGTAGCGAGTGGACGGTTACGGAGCAGTGGCAGACCGAACTGGCGGCGAACTGGGCGCGGCTCGAGGACGACAGCCGCACGCCGCCGGTCGCGCCGGGCATGCTCGATGGCCAGCCCGGCTACACCAGCGCCAGCGAGCACGAACGGGCGCAGCTGCAGTGGATCAACCGGGTGGCGCTGGGCGCGGATTCCGGCGTCGCATTCGGCCTCGACGTGGTCGAGGAGGACGGTCGCGACGACGGCACGCTGGACCTGGGTTTCGCCGTGCTGCCGAACACCTACCGCATGGAACGCAGCACGCGCTCGGGCTTCCTCGAGTGGGGACACGCGTGGCCGGCCGGTTTCTCCTCGACGCTGGCGCTCCGGCGCGACGGCGGCACCGAGGAGTCACGCAGCTCCGGAGCGCTGGGTCTGGCGCGGGTCTTCAGCTCGGTGGATGGCCGGGCGTGGGCACGGGTGGCCAACGGATTCAAGCTGCCGAGCTTCTTCGCGCTCGGCAACCCGCTCTATGGCAACCCGGACCTGGAGCCCGAGCAGGTCAGGAGCGTCGAGCTCGGCTACGACCAGACGTTCGGGGATCGTGGCACGGCCGGCGTGTCCGTGTTCAGCAGCGACTTCGAGGATCTGGTCGACTTCGATTTCGAGACCTTCCGCAACGTCAATCGCGGCGGCATCGACGTCGACGGCGTGTACCTGTACGCGCAGTTTGCCGTGGCCGCGAACATCCGGCTCGCGATCGACGCCACGCTGCTCGACATCCGCAGCGACTCCGGCCCGCTGCGGCGCCGGCCGGAGAACACCGGCGGCATCCACCTCGGCTGGCAGCCGTCGGCGCTGTGGTCGGTGGACGCCGCGCTGCGCTACGTCGACGAACGCCTGATCACCTCGGTCCCGACCGGTGACGTCACGGACGGTGCGTATCTGCTCGCCGATGCGACGGTGCGCTTCCGTCCGGCCGAACGGGTGTCGCTGTGGTTCGCGATCGACAACGCGCTCGACACCGATTACAGCGACGCGCCGGGCTTCGCCGCCCCCGGCATCCAGGCGCGGCTGGGCACCGACCTGCGTTTCTGAACGCCCGCGGAGCGGGGCGCGGCTCAGTCGGCGATGCGCGCTCCGTCGATGCGAAAGCGCAGCGCCGGCGCCTGCTCGGGCGTGAGACCGATGCCGGTGGCGACGGTGGTCTGCGCCCCGGGCGCCAGCACCTCGCGCAGGCGCAGGCTCGCACCCTGCTCGACGATGCGGCCGGCGCGGTCGACGAGCACCGGCGTGATCTGCACGTCGCGCAAAGGCACCGCCGAACGGTTCTGCACCATCGCGAACAGCCGGCCCGCCTGGTCGAAACGTCCGCTGGCGGCCACGTAATTGCCGGGATTGCGCGGCAGGTCGAGCTTCACGAGCTCGGCCGCGGCCGCCTGGCCGGCCGCGCTGCGTGACTGCGAGGCGGCGCGGTAGTACGACAGCGCCTTGGTCTCGTCGCCACGCTCGCGCGCGATGTTGCCGAGGTAATACGCCGCCGGCGCGGTCGGCAGCAGCTCGGCGCTGCGCGCGAGGTAGCGTTCGGCGAGCGCCTTGTCGCCCGCCTTCAGTTGCGCCACGCCGGCACCCAGCCAGGACGCGAAATAGCCCGGATTGAGGTCCATCGCGCGGTCGAAATGGGGAATCGCGGCGCGCGGCTTCTTCTCGGCCAGCGCGAGTTCACCCTGCAGTTCGTGGAAACGGCCCTCGCCGGGCAGCAGCGAGACCGCCTTGGCTGCCAGCGTGTGCGCCCCCGCATAATCCTTCTTGCGCGCCGCGGCGATCGCCTGGTCGTAGGCGTCGTAGGCGGGCTTGGCCGCGCGCAGCGAACGCGTGCGCTCGGCGTAGCGTTCGGCGCCCAGTTCGCCGCCGCGCCCGAGTTCCCCGGCGAGCACGCGGTTCTGCGCCACGCGTTCGGCCGACGGCGGGTGGGAGGCGAACAGTCCTTCCAGCCAGCCCGGGTTGCGCGCGGAGTTGCCGGCCAGGCGCACGAAGGTTTCCTGCAGCGTGACCGCACCCCACGGGTCGTAGCCCGCGGCCTTCATGTACTGCATGCCGTAGCGATCGCTCTCGAGTTCCTGCTCGCGGCCGTACTGGTGCTGGATCATCTGCGCGCCGACCCCGGCGCCCTGGATCGCGAGGTTCGCCGCGGTGCGGTCGATGCCACCGATCGCCGCGCCGATCTGCGCCGCGGCGAGTCCCACCTGCATCAGCGTGCCGCGCTCCTGTGCCTTGGCGCCGTGGCGTGCCGCCGCGTGCACGATCTCGTGCCCCAGCACTGCGGCGAGCTCGGACTCGTTGTCCAGTTCGGTCAGCAGGCCGCGGTTCACCGCGATCTTGCCGCCCGGCAGCGCCCACGCGTTCGGCGTCGAATTGTTCAGTACGACGAATTCGTACGGCAGCCGCCGGTCGGCGACGGCCGCGAGCTTCTGGCCGACCTCGTTCACGTAGGCCGTGAGTTCGGGCATCACGGTCAGGTCCCCGCCCTCGCTCTGGCGCGTCGGTGCGTAGTTCTTCTCGCCGAGCGCGACTTCCTGCGCTTCGGAGATGAACTGGAGCTCCTGCTTGCCGGTCACCGGGTTCACGCCGCAGCCGGCGAGCGCCGCCGCCACCACGATCCACAGACACGCCTTCAGGCCACGCATAGAGACTGCTCCGCCGCCATTGCCGACGCCGGTTTTATACCAGCATCGCGGTGGCTTGTCCCGGGATGGCGTGGCGGGCGCGGAACTCCGCGACGGTGTGTCCGGTCCAGCGGCGGAACGCGCGGCGGAAATTGCCGACGTCGCGGTAACCGAGCAGGAAGCCGATCTGCTTCGGGGTCAGCCGGCCGAGTTGCAGGTGTTCGCAGGCCAGCGTGCGGCGCGCGTCGTCGACGATGCGCTGATAACTGGTGCCTTCGCGCATCAGTTCCCGCGCCAGCGTGCGGGCGGTGGTGCCGAATCGTCCGGCGATCCCGTCCAGCCCGGGGAATTCGCCGTTGCCGGCGAGCAGCGCACCGCGGATGCGTGCGGTGAGCGAATGGTCGGACGCGATGCGCGTGGCCGCGAGCCGGCAGTGACGCTCGCACAGCGTGAACACCGCCTCGTTGGCCAACGCGATCGGGTCGTCGAGGCGCCCGGGATCGAAGTCGATCACGGTGGTCGCGGCATCGAAGACCAGCGGGCACGCGAAACGGCGCCGGTAGTCGGTGATCCGGGCGGGGCGCGGGTACGCGAGCTGCATGCGCAGCACCGGAAACGCGCGGCCGGTCAGTGCCTCGCCCAGCGCCAGGATGCGACTGACCCATTCCTCGACCGCGAACGGCAGCAGTTCGCCGAGCGCGAAGCGCTCCTCCAGTTCCACGCGCCAGTGCGTCGCGTCGGCCGATGAGCGCACCGCCAGCACGCTGTCGTCGAGCGACTGGTAGCGCTGGATCACCTCGCGCGACTGGCGCACGCTGGCGCTGCTGAGCGAGGTGTAGCCCAGCAGCCCGAAGTCGCTGATGCCGAAGTTCGCGCCGAGCGCGATCCCGAGCCGCGGGTCACCGCTCAGGCGCAGCATGTTCGCGATCACGGTACGGTAGTGCTGCGGAGCGCCGCGGAACACGCCGTGCACCTGCGCCGCGTCGAGCCCGGTTCCGGCCAGCACGTCCCCGGCGGCGATGCCGCGCCGGGCCATCTGCTCCAGCCAGAAGCCGATGCTGCTCACCGCCAGCCGTCCGCGGTCGTCCATCGCCGGTCTCCGTGTCTCCGTTGTGCGTTTCGTCAGGCGAGTTTATCGACAACGCGCGGCCGGTGCATCCGCGCCCGCCTTCGCTCAGGCGCTCGCCGCGCGCTCCGCGTGTGCGGCGAGCAGCACGTCGAGAAAGGCCTGGGTGAGGCGCGGACGCTGCGCGGCGTGGCGCAGGATCGCACCGAAGCGGCAGTGGTAGGTGAACCGGCGGCTGCGGATCGCGCGCATCAGCCCCCCGGCGACGAAACTCGCCGCGTAATGATCGGGCAGGAAGCCGACGAAGGCGCCGGAGAGGATCAGCGTCGCCACGCCTTCCTGGTCGAAGGCGGTGGCGCGGCGGTCGAGTCCGAACGCGTGGCCGCGCTCCATGTTGTCGGAATGGAATCCCAGCCCCGCGAAAGCCGCCGCGCGCACCTCGGCGTCACCGATGCCCGCGTCGTCGCGCGCGTACAGCGGATGCTCGCGACCGGCGTAGAGGTACATCGTCTCGTCGAACAGCGGGTGGTACGTGAAGCCGCGCGAGCGGCGGTAGATCGGCAGCACGCCGAGGTGGAAGCGGCCGTCGAGGATACCGCGTTCGATCTCGTTCAGCGGGTGCACGCGGATCTCGACCGTGACCTCCGGCGCTGCGCGGCACAGAGCGCCGATCGCCGCTGCGATGCGTGACTGCGGATTGGTCGCGGTCTTGTCGAACAGCGCCAGCTGCAGGCTGCCGCTCAGGTGGCGGTGCAGGCCGTGGATCTCGCTGCGCAGGTCCGCGATCGCACCGAGCACGCGCAGCGTCGCCTGGTAGACGTGGCTTCCCTCGGGCGTCAGTGCGAAGCCGCCCCGGCCGCGCCGGCACAGCGTGAGTCCGAGCCGGATCTCCAGATCCTTGATGTGGCGGCTGATCACCGAACGCCCCACGTTCAGTTCGAGCTCCGCCGCGGCGAAGCCCCCGCTTTCGACGACGGCGCGGAACACGCGCAGCAGCCGCAGGTCGATGTCGGCGATCTGGCCCGGTGCCGGGATGCCCGATTGTTTCATGTATAGTCAACCAAGGATTCGAAAAAGCCTGTTCATGAAACCATGAAGTCCTTCTAGACTCCAGCAGCACACGCCCTTGTCTGCTGCGGAGCACCCCGCCATGACCGCCGCGCCACATACCCTGGACCCGACGCCACCGCTCACCCGCGAGGAACTCGAGGCGCACTGGATGCCGTTCACCGGCAACCGCGACTTCAAGCGCAACCCGCGCCTGATCGTCGGCGCCGAAGGCTGCCATTACACGGCCGCCGACGGCCGACGCATCTACGACAGCCTGTCGGGGCTGTGGTGCTGCGGGCTGGGGCACGGGCGCCCGGAGATCACCGAGGCCGTGACGCGGCAGGTGCGGGAGCTCGACTACGCGCCCGCGTTCCAGTTCGGACACCCGTTGTCGTTCCGGCTCGCGAACATGCTGCGCGAGCTGACCCCGGCCGGCCTCGATCATGTGTTCTTCACCTGTTCCGGCTCGGAGGCCGCCGACACCTCGCTGAAGATGGCGCGCGCCTACTGGCGTCAGAAGGGCGAACCGTCGAGGACCAAGTTCATCGGGCGCGCGAGGGGCTACCACGGAGTCAATTTCGGCGGTATCAGCCTCGGTGGCATCGGCGCCAACCGCAAGCTGTTCGGCCAGGGCATCGACGCGGACCACCTGCCGCACACGCTGCTGCCAGGCAACGCGTTCTCGCGCGGAATGCCGGCGGCGGGGGCGGAACTCGCGGACCATCTCGAGGAGCTGGTCGCGCTGCACGACGCCTCGAACATCGCGGCCGTGATCGTCGAACCGTTCGCCGGCTCGGCCGGCGTGATCGTGCCGCCGGCGGGCTATCTGCAGCGCCTGCGCGAGATCTGTACGCGGCACCGGATCCTGCTGATCTTCGACGAGGTGATCAGCGGCTTCGGACGCGCCGGCGACGTGTTCGGCGCCCAGGCCTTCGGGGTCACGCCGGACATCATGAACGTGGCCAAGTGCCTCACCAACGGCGCGCAACCGATGGGCGCCGTGATCGCGAGCGACGAGATCTACCGCACCTTCATGGAGGCCGGTGGTCCGGAGTACGCGGTGGAGTTTCCGCACGGCTACACGTATTCGGCGCACCCGGTGGCCTGCGCGGCGGCGATCGCCGCGCTGGAGGTGTTCGTGCGCGAGGACATGGTGGGCCGTGTGCGCGCGCTGGCGCCGTATTTCGAGGACGGGCTGCACGCGCTGCGCGGCACGCCCCACGTGGCGGACATCCGCAACATCGGGCTGGCCGGCGCGTTGCAGATCGAGGCCCGGCCGGGCGAGCCGCTGCGCCGGCCGTACGAGATCGCGCTGGCGATGTGGGAGCGCGGCTTCTACGTGCGCTGGGGCGGCGACACGCTGCAGTTCGCGCCGCCGTTCGTGAGCACGCGCGAGGACCTGGACCGGCTGTTCCAGACGCTGCACGACGTGATTCCGGCGGTGGCATGAACGACGAACAGGAGCACGGCGGGATGCGCACCATAGGCCATTTCATCGCGGGAGCGGAGGTGGAAGACGGCGCACGCACGCAGCCGGTCCACGATCCCGCGACGGGGCAGGTCAGCGCCCGGGTAGCGCTCGCCTCGCCGGCGACCGTCGGGCGCGCGGTCACGGCCGCGCAGGCAGCGTTCGCCGCCTGGCGTGCCACCCAGCCGCTCAAGCGTGCGCGCATCATGTTCCGCTTCCGCGAACTGCTCGAGCGCGATGCCGCGCGGATCGCCGCGCTGATCAGTGCCGAGCACGGCAAGACCATCGACGACGCGCTCGGCGAGTTGCAGCGCGGCATCGAGGTGGTCGAGTACGCCTGCGCCGCGCCGGAACTGCTGAAGGGCGAGTTCGCGAA
>CAUJIL010000037.1 GCA_963204845.1 Pseudomonadota bacterium
GATCCATGACCACGGCACCGTCGATTTCCCCGCCGACGCCCCCGCGGCACTGATCGGGCTCGCGCGCGCTGCCGGCGCGAGGGTGGAAGTCCATGTGCACGACTACGAGCTGATCTGTCCACGGATCAATCTGGTCGATGCGGGGGGGCGCTATTGCCGCGAGCCGGGGGTGGACGGCTGCAACGCCTGCCTGGCCGCGGCCGGCAACGATTTCGGTGCCCGCGACATCGTCGCGTGGCGTTCCGGCCGGGAGAGCCTGGTGCGCGCCGCGACTGCCGTCTGGGTGCCTGACGCCGATGTCGCCGGGCGGCTCGGCCGGTATTTCCCCGGAGTGGCGTTCGCGGTCGAACCGCACGAGACGGTCGACGTCGCGCCGCCGCGCGTGCTCGGCCCGTTCGGGCGCGCAGACGAGCGGCTGCGCGTGGTGGTGATCGGCGCCATCGGCAGGATCAAGGGCTACGAGGTGCTGCTCGCCTGTGCGCGCGACGCCGCGCAGCGCAGCCTCCCGCTCGCGTTCTCGGTGCTCGGCTACAGCATGAACGATGCCCCGTTGCTGAACGCGGGGGTCGAGGTCACCGGCCGCTACCTGGAGTCCGAGGCGGCTCTTAGGCTGGACGCGCTGGGGCCGCACGTGGTGTGGTTGCCGTCGGTGTGGCCCGAAACGTATAGCTATACGCTGTCGATAGCGCTGGCGGGTGGCTACCCGGTGTTCGCGTTCGATATCGGCGCGATCGCGCGCAGGTTGCGCGAACTGGGGCGTGACGGCACCCTGATGCCACTCGCCCTGCAGGATGATCCGCGCGCGATCAACGCGCGTTTCCTCGAATTAAGGGCCGGATGCAACGCGATGCAGGCGATGGGATTCCGCTGATGGATACGGATCGGGAAACGCAGGCGATGCCCCGGCGCATGCCACGCGCGGCGCTGCCGCGCAGCGAGGAGTCAGTGGGCGGAGTGCGCGCGCACGTCGAGAGCCTGTTGGCTCTGGACAGGTGCGGTGGGCGCGTGCTCGTCGGCTGGGTGTTCGATCCGCGCGGGCAATTGCTCTGCCTGGATGCCGTCGTCGCCGATGGCGGGGCGCCAGGCGACGCGCTGCATGGCGCCGCGCTGGTCCTGTGGCCGCTGTTGGACCGGCACGAGGGCGTCCGGCTGCTGCGCACGCACCGTCCGGACGTGCGCGATGCGCTGGATCCGCGGCGCGAGGCGAGCGGCGACGAGCACGGTTTCGTCCTCTACCTCCCGCCGTCGTTAGATGGTGCCGGATTGGCGCTGCGCTGCCGCGACGGCGCTGCGACCGAACTGCCGTTGCCGGAGCAACCGGCCGTGGAGCCGCAGTCGCTGCGTCACGCGCTCGCGGGCTGCTGGCCGCACGCGGCGTCGGCGCTGCGTGAACTGGTCGCCGAAGGCATCGGCGCCGGCGACATCGATGCGATCGTCGCCGAGCTCGCGACCACGGAGTTCGATGCCAGGGTCACGGCGATGCCGTTGCTGTTGCGCGACCCGCCGACCACGTTCGCGAGCATCGACCGCGTCTTCGTGCTAGGTGGCGCGGGCCTGCTCGTGTTCGGCTGGCATTTCGAGTCGGCGAACCGTCTGGTCGCGCTGTATGCCGAGGGTGCGGACGGGCGCAGCGCGGACCTCGCCGCGTCAGTGTTCTCTCTGCCGAGGCAGGACGTGATCGACGAGTTCGCCGCGGCGATTCCCGGCTTGGCCCCCGATACCGGTTTCCTGCTGCACGTGCCGCTGCCGACCCGGCTGGGCGAGTGGCGCGCGTTGCGCTTCGTGTTCGCCGACGGCCGCGAGAGCTGGCTGCGCCTGCCCACCGACGCTGCGCAGCCGCACGGCGTCGCGCTGATCAAGCAGGTGCTCGCGGAGATTCCGGCGCCGGACCGGCTGCGCCACCGTTTCGGGGCGCTGTTCGACCTCGTGGGCCCGGCGCTGCAGTCCTTCCACGCGAGCTGCCGCACGCAGCCGCCGGCGGTGCAGGTGCAGGCCTTCGGCTCGCCGGTGACGGATCCCCGGTTCTCGGTGATCGTGCCGCTCTACGGGCGCGCGGACTTCATGCGCCACCAGCTCGTGCAGTTCGCCGATGACCCGGATTTCCTGCGGGCCGACCTGATCTACGTCGTCGACGATCCGGCGTTGCTGCAGCCGGTGCTCGACATGGCGGCGAACTTCCACGCGCTGCTGGGGTTGCCCTTGCGGGTGGTGTGGTACGGCTCCAACCGCGGTTTCGCCGGCGCGAACAACGTCGCCGCGGCCCTGGCGCGCGCGCCGGCGCTGCTGCTGCTGAACTCCGACGTGCTGCCGCAGCAGCATGGCTGGTTGTCGTGCCTGGACGAGGCGCTGCACGGACTGCCCGCAGCGGGTATGGTCGCGCCGCTGCTGCAGTTCGCCGACGGATCGGTGCAGCACGCGGGCATGGTGCCGCGCGAGGATCCATTCCTGCCCGGCTTCCTGATGAACGCGCATCCAGGCAAGGGCATGCCGTGGACGGGGCCGGACGAGCCTGCCGAGCAGCCGTTGCTGACCGCCGCGTGCGTGATGCTGCGGCGTGACGATTACCTGCAGGCAGGGGGCCTCGACGAGGGCTACATCGTGGGCGATTTCGAGGACAGCGATCTGTGCCTCGCGCTGCGCAAGCGCGGTCGTCGGCTGTGGCTGGTGCCACGGGCGCGGCTCTGGCACCTCGAACGCCAGTCGCAGAACGCCGGCAGCAGCGCGTGGCAACGCCAGTTGCTCACGCTGTTCAACGCGTGGCGCTACCGCCGGCGCATCGAGACCGGGGTCATCGCCGACCCGCGGATGGAGGTCCCGCCATGCGCGTCGCGGTGATTGCCCACGGCCATCCCGATTTCTCCAAAGGCGGTGCCGAAATCGCTGCCCGGGATCTGTGGCGCGGCATCGATGCGCACCCCGGACACCAGGCGTGGTTCATCGCGCGCGCCCCGCACCCCATGCTGCACCTGGGCACCGCGGTCTGCGCGATCGGCGAACGCGAGTTCCTGGTTGCCGGCGATGCCGGCATCGAGCAGCTCAGCGCGACGGTGACACTCGGCGACGGCAGCGACTTCGCGGCGATGCTGCGTGCGATCGATCCCGACGTGGTGCACTTCCACCACTACCTGTTCCTCGGCGTCGAGATGATCCGCGCGGTGCGCCGCGCGTGCCCGCGTGCGCGCATCGTGCTGACGCTGCACGAGTACCTTGCGATCTGCCGCAACGTGGGGCAGATGGTCACCACCGACGGCCGGTTGTGCCACCGCTACAGTCCGCTCGCGTGCGCGCAGTGCTTTCCCGACGTTTCGCCCGAAGACGTGTTCCTGCGCGAGCGCTACGTAAAGGCGCATTTCGCGCTCGTCGACACGTTCATCGCTCCCAGCCGTTTCCTGGCGGAACGCTATGTGGCGTGGGGGCTGCCGGCGACGCGCATCCGCGTGATCGAGAACGGAGTGCGCGAGCTGCCGCGGCTGCCACCGCGCGCGCTCGCGAGCGGTGAGCCGCACGGACGTTTCGCCTATTTCGGCCAGATCAATCCCTTCAAGGGGGTGGATCTGGTGCTCGAGGCGTTCGCCTCGCTGCCGCGCGCGCTGCGCCGGCAGGCTTCGCTGGACGTGTTCGGTTCGGCGCTCGCGAACCAGCCGGAACCGTTCCGGCAACGCATCGCGCAGTTGCTCGCCACCGATCCCCAGGCCATTCACTATCACGGTCCGTACGAGCCCGAGGAACTGCCGCGACTGATGCAGGAGATCGACTGGGTCGTGATGGGTTCGGTGTGGTGGGAGAACTCGCCGCTGGTGATCCAGGAGGCGCACGCGCTGGGGCGGCCGGTGCTGTGTCCGGATATCGGAGGCATGGCCGAGAAGGTCGAGCCGGGCGTCGGCGGCTTCCACTACCGCGCCCGCGATGCGCGCTCGCTGGCGACGCTGATGCAGCGCCTGCTCACGGACCCGCAGGTGTACACCGACATCGGCGCGCGGCTGCCGGTTCCGCGCCCTTGTGCGGCGATCGTCGACGAACTGCTCGGGCTCTACGCCGGCGAGCGCGACGATGTCTGAGGAGAAGCGCGGCGCCGGGGCACCTCGGCGCGTCTGTATCGGGATCCGCGCGCATCGCTACGGCGAGGCCGAACGCGAACTGCACGCGCTGCTGAGCGGCTGTTTCCGCGCCGAGGACATCGTCTTCGTCTTCGACGAGACGAACGCCCCGGTCGAGACGCCGGCAGGGGTCCGCCGGACCGCGTTCGATCGCACCACGCTGCGGGAAGCGGGGCTGTTCTGCGCGGCGCCGCGTATCGGCTGGCTGTGTGGCGACTACGCGTACTATTTCCTGCGTCGCGCGGTGCGCGCCCGGTACTACTGGCTGATCGAGCCCGATGTGCGCTTCACCTACCGCGATCCCGGCGATTTTTTTCGTGCCTTCGACCGCGAGGACGCCGACCTGGCACTCTGCCTGTTCGGCAAGCGCAACGGAGCGTGGATGTGGCACGCGGCGGCGCTGCAGGTCGCGCCGGACGTCCACGGTTGCGCGTTCCCGCTCTCGCGCGCCTCGGGCAAGGCGATCGATGCGCTGTACCGCGAGCGCCGCGCCTTGTCGCAGTCACTGGCGGCGCGCGGCGCCGGGGTGGCGGAGTGCCCCAACGACGAATCGTTCGTGGCCACCGCTGCGGTCAGGCTCGGCCTGCATTGCCGTGACATCGCGAGCGTGACGCAGCGCGAGGTGTTCTCGCACTTCTCGGTGCTGCACCCGTGGTTGTGGCCGGACGCGCGTGACGTGCTGCCGCCGGACCGCGTGGTGCATCCGGCCGTGCTCGCGGCGGATTTCCCGGCCGCCTTCGACAAGTACGCGCGCAGTGCGCTCGGCCGCAGCGCGCCGCTCAGGCAGGTGCTCGACGCGGCATTGGCCGCCGGCGACGCGGCGCATCGGTCGGCAGTGCGCGCGCAGCTGCTGGCGGCGGTGGGCGGCTGGTTCGACACGCTGCCGGGTGCCGAACGCGCGCTCCACGTGCGGGGTGCGCAGCCACCGGCAGATCCGGCTCTGCCCGCGGCTGCGTCCCCGGTCGCAGCGACCGCTGCAGCCGCTGCGCACGAGTCCGCCTGGGTCACGCGCCATGCCGTGCTCGCGCGCGCCAAGCAGACGCTCGCGCTCGCGGCGCCGGGCGACTTCACGCTGGGCGAGGGCGAGCGCGTCGCGCCGGAGGCGCTCGACTTCACCCGCCACACGCCGTACTGCTTCGACTACACGGCCGATGCGTACCTGTTCGTCGACACACCGCGTGGCGTGCTCGACGAGCCGTTCCTGTACCAGGCGCAATTCACCCACGCCAGCGAAGTGTTGCGCGTGCCGCGCGCGGTGCTCGCCGAGCGGCTCGGGCAGGCCGGCGCGCCGCCGGGGCAGCGGCCCCCGTTGCTGGTGTTCTCGATCGGCCGCTGCGGCAGCACGCTGTTCAGCCGGCTGTGCGCTGCCTGCGGGGTCACGAGCTTCTCCGAACCCGACGTGTTCTCGGCGCTGGCCACCGCGCAGCGCCACGATCCGCGCAGCCCCGAGATCATCCGCGCGGCAATGGCCGCGCTCACGCATTTCGCCGGTGTCGGCACGCGCGGCATCTGCGTGAAGTTCCGCTCCGGCGCCAACGCCGCGATTGGCGACTTCCTGGCCGCGTTCCCCGCGGCGCGCTACCTGTTCATCCGGCGCGAGTTGCGCGCGTGGGCCGCGTCGTTCATTGCGAAGTTCAACTGGTCGACCGAGCAACTGGTCGGCTCGTTGCTGAGCGCGCACCAGGCCTTGCAGGCGCTGGAGGGCAGCGCGGCGCGCTTCGATCTCCTCGACTACGAGAGCTTCGCGGCGGATCCGCTGGAGGTCTGGCGCCGGGTGAGCGACGGATCCGGGGTCCCGGCGGAAATCGCTGCCGCGCTGCACGCGATCGCGGCACAGGACGCACAGTCGGGCGCCGGCCTGCGTGCACGTCACGCCAGCGCGGCCAGGCTGAGGGAGCGGGTGCGCGACTTCCTGGTCGCCTGGAAGCGGAGCGCGCCTCCTGCGGCCAGGCGGCGCTTCGTGATCGCCGCGGCACGCCCGCGCGGAGACGATGTGCCAGCAGGGGCGGAAGCGGCAGCGGTGGCCAGTCGCGGGCATGCCGGCAGCGCGGCAGCGCCGCGCGACTTCGCGTTCATCCACATCAACAAGACCGGCGGCAGCAGCATCGAGGCCGCGCTCGGTCTCGGGCTCGAACATTTGACGGCGCAGGAAAAGGCGCGTCAGCTGGGGCGCGCCGAGTGGCAGCGCCGCTTCACCTTCACCGTGGTCCGCAACCCGTGGGGCAAGGTGCTGTCGCATTATCGCTACCGGGTGCAGACCAATCAGTCGGGGCTGCGCGACGCGGGGATGACGTTCGCGCGCTGGGTGGAACTGGCCTACGGGTTGCGCGATCCACGCTATTACGACCAGCCGCGCATGTTCATGCCGCAGTGGCGCTGGATCATCGATGCGCAGGGGCGGGTGCTGGTCGATTACATCTGCCGTTTCGAGAGCCTGGAGGCGGACTTCGCCGAGGTGTGCCGGCGCATCGGACGGGTGGCGAGCCTGCCCCACGTCAAGAGTTCGGTGGAGGCGGGAGCCGAGCGTGAACCGTACCGCGCCTGCTATGACGAGCGTACGGCTGCGATCGTCGCCGAGCGCTTCCGCGAGGACACCGAGCACTTCGGCTACACGTTCTGAGTGCGTGTGGAAAACGGCCGCTTTCGATGGCTTGCCTGCCATAGATAGGGGCAGTATAGTGCCTTTACATCCTGCTTCGAACACGAGCCGCCCTTGCACTTCCGGATCCGCAAGCACGTAGTGCAGTTCGTGCGCACCACCTACGATGCCGAACGCAAGAAGCCGCGCGCGCAGGTGGTGGGCAGCATGCCCGCCGCCAGTCAGGTCGTGCCCGCTGCGCTGCTGTCACTGCTTACTCCAGAAGAGCGTTGCGAGGCCGAGGCGTGGATCGCGCACGGGCAGCGTACGCTGCTGCTGCGCGACGAACTGGCCGCACGCTCGTTGGCGGAGACGCTGGCGGCCGCGAACCGCTGGTTCGCGCGCCAGGAAAATCTCAGTGATACCGCGTGGATTTCGGGCAGTATACTTCCCGAGATCCAGATGCTTCGCAAACAGCTCGCACGTCTGCTCGGGTGAGCGGGCGCGAGCAGTCTCCCCGTGCGGCTGGTGATCACCCCGCCGTCCCGGGAGCATTTCCACCAGTGATCCACAGGAGAATGCGCATGAACCAGGCCGACTTCGTTGCCGCACTTACCGCCGCGAACCCGGAACTGTTCCGCCAGCTGCCCGAGGCACGGGTGCGCCGCATGGTCGCCGCAGTGCTGCGTCAGATCGGTTCGCAGGTCGACGCCACCGCGGAAGGGGAGACCCGGGTTCCGGGTCTGGGGCGTTTCATCGTTCGTAACGCTCCCGACGCCAAGAGCGGCGCCACCCAGCGCCGGGTGATCTTCCGGCGCGCGCAGCCCGCGGCGGCCAAGGCCTGAGCCCGGCGTCACGAGGGGGTGTGCGGAGCACCCACCGTGAGCTCCACGGCGCGGCCCCGGCTTTACCTGCACATCGGGATCAACAAGACCGGCACCAGTGCGATCCAGCAGTTCCTGGGCGCCCGACCACGGTTGCTGGCCGAGCATGGTCTGCTGTACCCGCGCACCGGGCGCCACGAGCATGCGCATTACGCGTTGAGCCGTGCGCTCGGCTTCGGGGCGGCCAGTCGTGCCGGCTCCGACTGGCAGGTGGCTGCCTCGTCTGCGCTCGCGCCGTTGCACGCGTGGTCGGGCCGGGTGCGCCAGCGCATCGGCCTGCATGCCGGTGACTCCGACGCGCTCGCCGGTGCACGGCGGCTGGAGCGGCTGCGTCTGCGACTCGAGGCCGAATGCCATCGCCAGCCGGGGGCGCGTGTCGTCCTCAGCTCGGAACACTTCGTGCGTCCGCTCGACCCGCGGCCGGTGCGCGCGTTCTTCGCGGCCTTCGATTGCCGGATCGTCGTGTACCTGCGGCGCCACGACCACTGGTGGGCGTCGGCGTACGGTCAGGCGCTGAAGACCGTGAGCCGCCCGCCGTGGGGCGTGGGGCCCGAAGCGTACATCGCGTGGTCGCGCCAGCGTCACCCGGGACAGCGGCGCTACGGCCCGTTGCTCGCGCGTTGGGCGGAGGTGTTCGGGGCGCCGAACATCATCGTGCGGCCGTACGAACAGGAACAGAACCCCGACGGCGTGGTGGCCGATTTCCTGCGCGCCATCGGCGTGCCGGAGCTGGCGCAGCGATCCGGGGATGCCGGTCGCGTCAACACCGCGCTGGATGCCGGCACGCTCGCGCTGCTCGAGGTGGTGCAGCGCGCCGAGATCGATGCCTCGACGCGGCGCCGGCTGCGCGGGAGGCTGGTCGCCACGGCGTTGCCGGCCACGGGCAGCCGGATGATCTCGCCGGCGCTGCGCGGCGAACTGGTCGAGGAAAACCGCGCCGACTACGAATGGATCGCGCGCGAGTTCCTGCAGCGCGCCGACGGGCGCCTGTTCCTCGAGCCCGAACCCCGCCCCGACGAGCCATGGGATGCGGTCGGTGTACCCGACGACGATCCGACGCTGCTGCCGCGCCTGCTGAACTGGTTGGAGAAACGACGATGAATGCTCCGGCGACTGCCGGCATGGCGGACGTTGCGGCATCCGCGCCTCGCGCGGTGCTGCACGTCGGGATGTCCAAGTGCGGCAGCAGTGCGCTGCAGACCATGCTGTCGTTGCAGCCCGAGCTCGCGCCGGTCGCGGCTGCGGCCCCGGCGCGTTACGTGGTGCTGCCGAAGGACGGGGCGCTGGTGACCGGTGAGGGAATCGGGGGTATCGCGCGTCGTGTTCCCTGCGGCTACGCGATCTCGGCGCGCGCCGATGACCTCGGCGCGATGGGCTGGGCGCGGATCGCGCTGCTGCGTCGCGAACTGGCCCGTGCCGCCGGCGACGGCGCGCGGCTGGTGCTCTCGAACGAGGGCTGGGCGCAGGAGTACGCGGACTTCACGGCCGGCCGTTTTCTCGAACGACTGGAGCTGGACTGCTCGGTGCTGATCTACGTGCGCCCGCAGGTCGAGTGGTGCAACGCGGCCTGGTGGCAGTGGGGCGCCTGGACCGGTCTGGGGTTGCCGCGCTGGATCGGGCGCCAGCACGAGCGCATGCAGTGGAGTCGGGTGGTCGAGGGCTGGCGGCGCGTGCCGGGCGTGCGCGATGTGCGGGTGCGGCTGTTGCCGCCGGGCATCGTCGAGGATTTCTGCTCGGCGATCGGTGTCGCGTCGCCGGGCGAGATGATCGCCAATCGCAGCTTGCCCGGCGTCGTGCTGCGGGTGTTCCAGCGCCACCGTCGCCTGCGGCCCGGCGCGCACGACTCCGACATCGAGTTCGCGATCGCGCGGCACCTCGAGCTGCCGCGTTCGCGCACACCGTGGGTGGTGCCGCCGGAGGTGGCCGAGCGCGTGATCACCCGCTGCCACGACAGCAATGTCGAGCTGCTCGCACAGCTCGAACCCGAGCAGCGCGAGCGCATGCGCGCCGATGCGGCGTGGTGGGATCCGACGCATTTCACGTCCCGCCGGCTGCTGCCGTGGCAGGTACGGCCACCGGTGCCGCAGGACGTGGACCAGCTGGCGGCGGTGGCGCTGGAGGCGCTGCACCGGCTCGATGCGCACTGCCGGGAACTCGAGCACGCGCTGGCGCGCGAGCGCAGCCGCCCGTGGTGGCGCCGCTGGCTCGCCCCTCCCGGCACCGTGGAGCAGGAAGCGGACGATGCCGGTGCATCACCCTAGCACTGCGCTGTTCGTGCCGCGCGCGGGTCGGCACCCGCCAGGACTCGGCGCCGGCCCGCTGGTGGTGCTGTCTCCCGGGCCGATCCCGACCACCGAGTTCTATCTGACGGCAAACCTCGCGGAGCATTGCCCGCAACGCCGGGTGCAGGTGCTGGACACGCGCCGTGACCCCGCCGGGCACGGGTTTCCGGCGCGGGCCGCTGCGGTGTTCATCGTCCGCCATGCGCCGCCCGCGTGGTTGCGCTGGCTGCTCGCCGAGCGCCCGCGCTGCGGGCGTGTGATCTACCTGCTCGACGACGACATCCCGTCGATACGCCAGGCGTCGGAGCTGCCGCTCGGCTACCGGCTGCGCACGGGGTGGCGATTCGCGCGAACGCGCGCGCTGCTCGCCGCGCTCTGCGACGCGGTCTGGGTGTCCACGCCGGAACTGGCGCGCCGCCACGCCGCGGCGCTGCCCGAGCTCTGCGAACCGTGCTACGTGGCTGCAACGGCCACGCGTACCGACGATGGCGGCGATCGGGGTGCCGTGC
>CAUJIL010000038.1 GCA_963204845.1 Pseudomonadota bacterium
CGACGCCAATGCCGCCATCGACGCGTGGGTCGCCGGGATGCTCGCGGTGTCGGTCGGCCGGAACGAAGCCTCACTGCCGATCAGCGACCGCAACGCGACGCGGATGTGCGGCACGTTGCGCGCCAATGCAGCGGCCGCGCAGCGCGCCTCTTCGGGAGCGCAGCGCGCCCTCGCTGCGTTGATTCCGGTCGCGGTGCGCACCTACGACGCCGACGGGCGGACGTCCCCGAGCATGGCGACACGGACCTCGGTGCACGCCTGAGGCAGGGGCTGGGTCCGACCGGGGTTCAGGTCCAGACCTTCATCTGGGTGCGCAAGCGCGCGACGGCCTGGCTGTGCAGTTGGGAGACGCGCGACTCGGTCACGCCGAGCACCGCGCCAATCTCCCTCAGATTCATGTCCTGCTCGTAGTACATGCCCATCACGAACCGCTCGCGCTCCGGCAACCGCTCGATCGCTTCGGCCAGGGCGCGCCGGAATCCCGAGTCCCCGAGGATCTCTGCCGGGTCCGTGCCCTTGGCCGGCACGTTCCGGTCGAGAAACCCCTCCTCGCCGTCAGTGTCGCCGAAATCGTCGAGGTAGACGAGTTGGGCGCCGCGTGACTCGGCGAGCATGTGCTGGTAGCCGTGCAGCGGCACGCCGAGTTCGGCCGCGATCTCGCTCTCGCTGGGCGCGCGCTGCAGTCGCTGCTCGGCACCGTTGATCGCCTGCTCGATCGTTCGCTGGGTACGCCGCACCGAACGCGGCAGCCAGTCCGAACCGCGCAGTTCGTCGAGCATCGCACCGCGTACCCGCTGCATCGCGAAGGTCTCGAACTGGGCTCCCTGCCCCGGCTCGTAGCGCGTCATCGCGTCGAGCAAGCCGATCATACCGGCTTGCGCGAGATCATCGGAATCGACGTTGGCCGGCAGCTTCGCTGCCAGCTGTCGCGCGACACGCACCACCATCGGCCGGTAGCGTTCGACCGCGGTGTCGCGGTCAAGGGTTCCATGTGAGGTATACATCGCCGGGCCCCGTGGGCAGATCAGTTGGTGATCGACGCCTGCGCATCGTCGAACGGGCATGCCCATCCGATCGCGTCGGCTGCGAATTGGTCCCAGGCGCGCAGGTCGCGGCCGGTCGGCGGAATCAGACCGCCGAACTCGACGGCGGCGCCAAGGAAGCGCGCCGCGGTGTCGGCGAGTCGGCGATGGGCCTCGAGGGCGCCCTGCCGCGAACGCACGTCGCGGAACGCGGCGACATAGCGGGTCACTCCATGAGCCAACCGCACGGCCTTGACTTGCGCGTACAGCTGCGCGAGCGACGGCGCGTCGCCCGGTGCGAACAGCACGATCCTGTCGTTGAGCGCAGCCGCCAGGTCGGCAAGCCGCAGCGGATTCGCCACCACCAGGGCCATGTCCGCCGCGAGGCCGCGCCACGATCCTCGATCGCGCAGCGACCTGGCCAGCGCGGCCAGTTCGTCCGGGCCGGCGCCCGGCTCCAGCAGCCGGCGCGCGTCCTCCCGGGCAATGACCGGACACGGCGCCGAGTGCTGCCGGTCGCTGGCGCCGCCAGCCGCCCGGGCATCGCCATCGCCGAGGAGATCGATCAGAATCGGACGATGACCGGCGCGCTGCAGCGCATGGGCCAGTGCCGCGACCCCCGCCCGATCCGCCGCATCGCTGCGTGCACACCCCACGCCGAGCAGCAGCAACGGCCGCGGCCCCGGCGCGAACATCCGCCGCAGTCCGAGCGCCTGGTCGAGCCCGCGTTCAAACACCGTGCGCCTCCATTGACGGGGGCGCAACGCCCGAGTGCGCAGGCTGTGCCGCCATCAGCATCGCGAGTTCCGCGTCGTCGAAGCTGAACGGCGTGGGGCGCGCGTCTCCGGCGCAGGCCAGCGCGCGCTCGACCAGCGCACCGACATCGGGTCGATGCCAGTCCTCCGGAACCCGCTGGCCGTCGGCGACGCCCTGCACGGCCAGTCGTCGGCGGATCAGGCAGTCCAGAGCGCCACCGAGCTGCACCGCTTCGTCGACCTTCGACAGCACCACCCCTGCCGCACTGTCCGCCTCGAAGGAAGTAGCAACCTCGTCGATCGCTTCGGCCTGCATCGCGGCGTCGATCACCAGCACCTTGCGGACTTCGGCTGACGAGAGCGCCCCGAGCAGATCGCGGACCCGCTCGTCGCGCTGCCCGACCCCCGCGGTGTCGATCAACACCAGCTTGCGGTTCATGAACAGCTGCAGGAAATCGGTCAGACCAGCGACATCGTGCGCGACGTGGACCGGAACGCCCAGCAGTCGGCCGAAAGTGCGCAGCTGGTCCTGCGCACCGACCCGGTAGACGTCGGCGGTAATCAACCCGACCGATTGTGCGCCGTGCCTGAGCGCGAATTGGGCGGCGATCTTCGCCGCGGTCGTGGTCTTTCCCACGCCGGTGGGTCCGAGCAGCGCAAATACGCCGCCTGCGTCGAAGATCGTCTGCGCAGGTGCAGCGCACGGCAGCTCGCGGCACAGCGTCTCGTGCAACCAGATCCCGACCTGAGCTTCGCCGATGTCGGCTGGCAGCCGGCGCACCAGCGCAC